>CAYGMR010000189.1:1800-10049 GCA_964350725.1 uncultured Ardenticatenaceae bacterium
CTGCCAGGTTCGTCTGTTTGCATGATTTTATCCATGCGCGTGAGTGAAATGCCCACTTGATGATAACGGGTAATTAAATTGCCTGTCGTACGCATGAAATGTGTTACCGGCCATATGTAAGCTGTGAATAGCGCAAAATCTCCCACGGTAAATTCACCCACATACATCGCTTGCGCAGCAAAAAGCAAAACCAACCCCACACCAATATCAACAGTGCCGCCACTGAGGGCATCGACAATTTGCGTTAACAAACGATCTTTAACCATCGCGTTACGACGTTGATCATTGATTTGGCGAAAGCGTGCCACGATGCGTTCTTCAGCCTGGGCAACTTTGATCGCTTGTGTGGCGTTGAACATATCTGCAATCATGCCGGTCACTTCGGCCGTTGCCTTACGGCTGGCATGGCGATAACGTCTTGCACGGCCTCCCAAATGCTGCGCAATAAAGATCACAAAAGCTAAGGGAATAAAGACCGCAAGGGTAATCAGCGCATTAATTTGCATCATGATGAAGAGGGCAATTACGGCCGTTACGCCAGTGGCAACAGTATCATCCCACACAATCACAGACCTGAGTGTTTCGTCGGCATCGTCACGCATGGTACTGATTACTTTGCCAGTGGACATGCGGCGCGTCTCCGCTTCCAGCGGCAATGCTTGCCCGGCTGGCATTTGTAATAGGCGTGCCAACATATTACGAATCAGGAGCGCCATGCCATGCTGCTGAAAGTTTGTCGAAGCCATGACAGCAATATACAACGACAACATGGTCAAGAAGGTATAGACAAGCTGCAAACCAATTGCCTGCAACACAGTAAAGCTAATACCTTCATCACCCGTCAAACCATTAAAATAACCACGTAAAATCAGCCCAGTCACCGTCAGCATAGCAAAGTGAATTATCGCTGACACGATGTCAGTCATGTAATAACGAGGTCTAAAGCGCATTAATTGGATGAAATATTGATAGGTTTTCATAATAATGGGTGCAGCGTTACAGAGTAACAAAGTTGCAAGGAGGCGTAACTTTTACTTTGCCACTTTTACACTAATTCCTCCTCCAAACCGGTCTGTAAGAGCTTGTAAAAGTGCGAGTTAGAGTCATTGGCCAAATTGACACGGTCGCCATATTCTAGAATACGAGAGTTACCCAAAACCATGATCTTGTCAGCACGCTGCACTGTACTTAAACGATGTGCGATGATAATCGCCGTACGATCAGCCAACAGCTTGTCAATCGCTTGTTCTAATAGTTGTTCTGTGGCTGGATCAAGGCGCGAAGAAGCCTCGTCAAGGATGACCAAACCCGGGTTCTCTAGAAAAACACGCGTGAGTGCCAATAATTGAGCTTCGCCAGCTGATAGACTGGCATCTCCTTCCAAGTGTGTATCCAAACCATCTGACAAGCTGTCCAACCAGGAACGCAAACCTAAAACTTCCAATCCATGCAAAATAGCTTCATCGTCGATGTGATCATCAAACAGAGTTAAATTATCGCGCACGCTGGCATGAAACAACTGTACTTCCTGCGTCACCATGCCAATGCCACGCCGGATAGTCGCCTGGGTTGTATCACGTAAATCTAGCCAATTCCCCTTACCATCCCCCAAACGAATCAGCCCGTTTGTCGGATCATAAAATCGAAAAAGCAGCCGTGTAATCGTCGTCTTACCAGAGCCAGTGCGTCCTAATAAGCCTAACGTATGGCCAGGTTTTAGAGTGAAGCTGATATTTTGAAGAACGGCCGTTTCGAGATCATCTGCATAATAAAAATCAACAGCATCAAACTCAACTGCCAATGGACCTGTCGGCAAAGGCACATTTACGCCATCCTCAATTTGAGGCTGCAAGGCGGTTAAGGTCGTGATGCGGTTCAGACTGGCAGCCGCACGCTGTAAATCTTGTACTTGCCGCTGGATAACCCATAAAGGCCCGCGAATAATATCGATGTAATAAAAAATCAGGAACACACCGCCAATAGTCATGACCGAATTGCGGAATAAAGCCGCACCCCATACATAAGCGGCGATATAAGCCAATGATGGCATCAAAATAGGCAGCCACATGATCACGATGTTCAAACGCATCGTCTTTTGCATACGCCGCCAACGCGTCCGCAAAAGCTGATAAAGCCGCTGCATGATGTAAGCGGCCGCCCCATTTGTCTGAATTTCAACAGTGCCATTCAGCCATTCTTCAAGATAGCCAAATAGATCTGATTCTGTCTGCCGCACCGCCTGCCAACGCGGCACGATGCGTTTGTTGACTAAATGCAGCATGCCCACGCCGGCCACAGCTAACAAGGTAATCGTCGCGCCGACACGCCAATCGACCCACCAAAACAAAAACAAAACACCCATTACCAACAGAATATTGCTGCCTAATTGAATCAACAGTTGGGAGAAGAAGTTGGCCAATTGGTTCACATCCCCATCAACACGTTCGATAAGTTCGCCCGGTTTGTAGCGCTTGTGAAAAGTCATATCTAGTTTGAGGCAATGCAACGCAAGATCGGCGCGTAGTTCATTGGTTGCCCGCCAGGCGACGATTTCGCCGAGATAGGTGCCCGCTACTTTGAGGATTTGGATAAAAATAGCGAGCAGTGTGAAGAGAACGGCCGTTTGCACTAAAAATGACAAATCCTGCCCGTTCTCGGCCGCATCTAAGAAGCGACGCACAAGCAGCGGGCTAACCAGCTGCAACGCAATGCTGCCCAACACCAGAACAACCAACAGCAGCACCTTCGCCCATTGGGGTCTCAGGTATTGAGCCAGTAAACGGCCGTATTGTTTATAGCCAATTACATCATCACTTATGTCCATAATTCATCACATTCTCGTAGGGTCAAAATTTGATCCGCTATTAACGGTGGACAAAGGATGGAAGCGCTAACCCTCCGCCCTCTGTCCATAAAACATTATCTTATTCCCGGATACTTACCAAAACCGATTCTGGTAACGGCCGTTTCTCAACCCCATTTCCATTCCCATTGATAACCGGTTGGTCAGCAAATTGGGTCAAGTACAGGTCAAAATAACGACCACGTTGTGCCAGGAGTTCTTGATGTGTGCCATATTCGAGGATACGGCCGTGGTCAATCACCATAATACGATCCGCATGTCGAATCGTGGACAAACGATGTGCAATCACAAAAGCAGTGCGTCCTTGACGCAATGTCGTCATCGCTTGTTGAATGCGCTGCTCCGTTTCTGTGTCCACACTGCTAGTCGCCTCATCCAGAATCAAGATTTTGGGATCAGCCAGCAAAGCGCGCGCAAACGCCACAAGCTGGCGCTGTCCCACACTCAAACGATTGCCGCGTTCACCCACATCTGTCGCATATTTATCATCCAAAGTCTGCACAAATTCATCCAAATGCACAGCCTTGGCCACAGCTTCGATCTCTGCATCCGTGGCATCCAATTTACCATAACGAATGTTATCGGCAATTGTGCCAGAAAAAGCAAAACCATCCTGCAATACCATCGCCATTTGACTGCGCAAACTGGCGATTTCAACATCCCGTAAATCATAGCCATCAATACGCACTGCGCCCTCAATGGGATCATAAAAACGCATCAACAGGTTGATGATCGACGTTTTGCCGCTGCCAGTATGCCCCACCAAAGCGATCGTTTCGCCGGGCGACACCTGGAAATCAATAGCATTCAATATCCAATCCTGGTCAGGATCATACTTGAAAAACACCTCGTCAAAGACAACTCTGCCTCTAATGGTCGGCATCGGTTGGGCATCTGGTTTATTTGTTATTTCCGGCGCTGTATCGATGAAGAAAAAGATACGTTCAGCCGATGCCATCGCGCTCAAAGTCATGCCATATAAACGGCTCATCGCGCTCAACGGCTGCCAAAAACGCCATACATAATAGATGAAAGCGATCACAAAACCGATCGTCATCGTTTCATTCAGCACCATGGCGCCACCAGCGATTATCACCAAACTCGTGCCGACTACACCAATAAAATCAACCACCGGCCAGATTAATTCGTCAGATTTGACAGCACCCATAAACGCATTGTGCGAATCTTGGGTCAGCCCCTCGAATTTGCTACTGTTATGCTGCTCACGCACAAACGCTTGTGTTACCTGAATGCCATTGACAGATTCGTTGGTGTAGGTGTTGATATTGGACACGCTTTTGCGCACATTTTTCCAACTTGTTTCCAATGATGTGCGCATGATGTAGAGCAATATCGCCAAAAAGGGCATGGTTACAAAAGCGACCAATGTCAACTGCCAGCTCATCCACAACATCACGATGATGATGCCGATTAGCGTGACGCCTTCCCCGACAAATGTAACCAAGCCAGTATTCAACAAGCGTGCAATCGACTCAACATCGCTGGTAATGCGCGACATGATACGGCCGACTGGATGTTTGTCGTAAAAACGCAAGCTCAGCTTTTGGATATGGGTGAACAAATCCTCACGCAAATCATAGAGAGAACCCTGCCCAATGACTGCCGCCATTAAATTGGTCGTGCGTCGCCCAATCCAGGCAAACAGTTGCAAGATTGCCATCATGATCGCGATATTACGCACAGCTTCCACATTACCGGGCACAATGCCATCATCAACGATTTTGCCTAACAGATAGGGCTCAAACAGCGGCACGCCGGCCGCCAAAATAATGCCGACACCAGTTAGAAAGCCAGCACGTTTATAATTGCGCAGATAACTTAACATGCGCACAAAGTGTTCACGGTTAAACGGCCGTTGTTCGGCCTCTTCAAATTGTTCAAAGGGTGAATTTTCAGACATTTTATGTGCCTATTTCCTTTGCAAAGAAATATTTCTTGCTTACTACGCGAAAACCAGCGGCTTTTGCTGCTTTTTGCATCGCGTGATTTTTGCTGCTTGTGCCTAAACGAGCGGCCTGCATGCCACGTTCTCTTAGACAGTGCAAGCCATACAAAATTAATGCAGTCGCCAAACCTTGACGTCGATAACGCGGATGAGTGGCGACTGGATCGGTATAACCAAGCTTGCGGCGGCTGACTATATTTTCAGCACTGCTGATGATGCAGTTGCAATAGGCTGCTAACTCACCATTTGGGGCTACAGCGACCAAATCAAGTGTCGGGTCATAGTCAGGCACGCGCATCATAGCCAGACGCTCGTCTAGGGTCATGTTTTTAGTGCCAAATGCAGCTTGATGCATGGCTACCCAAGCCGGGACTTCGCTTTCACCTGATAGAGGGCGAATTGTAAATCTGTCCGGTAGTTGTGGTTGTGGGATTGAATCCTGCAACGGCCGTTCCATCATCACCGATCCCCACGTTTGCTGCACAAATCCATTTTGCAGCAACACAGCGCTTTTAACAGCATCATCCTCGCGGGCGCTGGCACTCAGGTCATAAGGTTTTGGAGGAAACGGCCGTAGGCGTTCCAAACCCCACGCAATCATCTCATTGCCAAGTTCAGCAGCTCGCTTAGACCCAATCTCCATAATCAGATACGTTGATTTTTCGTATTTAGCCAGGATCGCAAAGCCAATTAATCCATCTGCTTCAGTTTCCCAAAGGACAGTATTGGCCTGGCGTGTGGCCGTACCCATCATTTCCTGCAAATCGAGAATGCTTGGGAAGTCGAGAATGTGGGTAAACGGCCGTTTTTTCGTCAGATCAATCATCTTTTCCAGGTCAGCCTGGTTCGCATAAGGTCGTTTTGTTACTGTTTTCATATGCTTCTCAAATTTCCTATCTCATTGACTACAACTAATCTGGGAAGGAACGAATTTTTTAATTCGCTCCTTCCTCAATTCGTTGTTGTCACGCTGCCAACGGCCGTGCATGATAGTCACCGCCAACAGTAGCCACATATTGCTGCAATTCAGCAGCAAGCTCATCACTTTCACTGTATTGCAAATCGTAAATACGCGCGTATTCGCCCTGTAGTGCCAACAGTTCAGCATGCGTACCAATTTCAGCTACCCGGCCATCTTTCAACACGATAATGCGATCCGCATGTTTTACTGTGCTCAACCGCTGCGCGATGATCACGCTTGTACGGCCGTCCATTACCCCGGTCAACGCTTGCTGAATCTCATGCTCAGTGCGCGTATCGACAGCGCTGGTGGCTTCATCTAAAATGAAAATTGAAGGATCAACCAAAATAGCACGTGCCAAAGAGAGCCGCTGCTTCTGGCCCCCAGAAAGACGCACACCGCGTTCGCCGATTTGAGTGCCATACCCCTCAGGCATTTCCATGATGAACTCATCAGCTTGCGCCAACTTGGCCGCTGCAATGACTTCATCCAATGTCACATCAGGATGACCATAAGCGATGTTTTCAGCAACGGTCGCTGAAAACAAAAACGCCTCCTGGGGCACAATGCCGATATGTTCACGCAAGCTGCGCAATTGAACATCACGCACATCATGACCATCAACCCAAACCGTGCCAGCAGTTGCCTCTTGGAAACGGCCGGTTAGAGTTACCAGCGATGATTTACCACTGCCCGTACCACCTAACACAGCCACAATTTCGCCCTGCTTGATGTGTAAATTCAGATCTTCAAGCACCATGCGTTCCGGTTCATCATCAAATGCAAAGCTCACATTTTCAAAACGAATATCGCCAGCCATCTTGTCTAAAGCAATCGCATCTGGCCGATCGTCAATCTTGGCATCAGCATCCAAAATTTCGAAGAGACGGGGGGCCGCAGCCAATGCCTGGCGCATCATGCTAATCAGCCAACCCATAAAACGCATCGGCCAGATGATGCCCCACAGGTACCATTGGTAAGCAAAGAACAAACCAATATTGCCATTGCCATTGATGATGCGCATGCCGCCAAACCAGGCTAATAAAACAAACGAGACACCCACCATCAAATCCATCAACGGAAATGTGTTTGCTTCTAACCGTTGACGATCTAAATTACGTTGGCGATTGGCTTCATTGCGATCCATAAAACGCTGCGCTTCCAGCTTTTCACGCGCAAATGCTTTGACCACGCGGATACCACTGATATTTTCTTGCAATACAGTGGTTAACTTGCCCATCTCCGCGCGCACTTTTTCCCAGGTCGGCCCAATGCGCTTATCAAATCTGTAAACGATGATCAACATGATCAGCAAGGGCAAATAGATCAGCAAAGTAAGCTGCCAATCCAAGAACAGTAGGATCAAGCTCGTGCCCACGAAGGACATAATTGCCATCAACTGAATCAAAAAGCCCCACCCCAGATATTCCTGCACCGCTTCCACATCGCTGGAAACCCGCGACATAATTTGTCCTGTGGGCATGCCGCGATAGAAACTGGCGGGCAGCACTTGTAATTGTGTATACAACTCGTCACGTACATCGCGCACAACATTTTGGCCGACACGCTGCTGCACCAACCATTGCACATAGTTATTGACTGAGCGCAAAGCTTGTACGCCAATCAATAACAAGGCAAAAAAGATGATGCGGCTCATCATGCCAGATTCCAGCCCTCTGCTGATCGTCCAACCAAAGACCATGGGCACAAACAGGTCAAATCCAATCGTAATCACCGATAAAATAAAGGCAACGGTGAAGCGTTTCTTATAGGGTTTTAGATAACTGAGTAAGCGTATAAAGTTCTTCATTTTCTTGTGTCTCGTTGAAGCTAGTCAGCTAGTCAGCCAGTCAGCGGTCAGCTTTTTTGCTGACTAGCTGATTAGCTGAAATGCTGATGTGATATAAATAAAAAAAGGACGTGGGGAATGCCCACGTCCTTTTTTCAAGGTGTTTTCTTGCGTGCGATACGCAACAAAAAAGCCGTAGGCATTTGGTGGTGCGCTACGGCCGTTGCTTGCATTATGTTATGTCAAGTTATCTGGCAGCAGGCGCACTCCGAGAATCATTACCGATTCCAAATTTAGGGATACGCGTGAATGTGTTGAAGTTATTCACCATTTTGGGATGATTCTCCTTGGTTCAAAATAGTCGCAAATCTGCGCCGCGCATACCTTAGCACAAAAACGGTGCAGCCGTCAAGGGCAATTTTGGAGCAAAATTGCCTCTTGACGAATCATCACAATCTGTGCTAAAGTGTTTGCGGCGCAGCAATGCGACTATCGCAAACCAAGGAGAGTAACAACTGATGAATAAAGTTTCTACCATTCGTTTTTCCGCAAGTGGAATCGGTTTTGATTCTCAAGGTCGGAGTGCGCCAACTGCCAGATAGCTTGACATAACATATACAAGCAACGGCCGTAGCGCATACCACCAGATGCCTACGGCTTTTTTGTTGCC
>CAYGMR010000190.1:0-10012 GCA_964350725.1 uncultured Ardenticatenaceae bacterium
CACAAAGATTCTTGATTAAACGTAACAATTATTGTATGGCGTAATGCATAATCAAAGTGCAATACGTCATACTTATTTTAGGTAAGTAGTAATGGCTAAAAAGGCAACTCGTTCACACATAATTCTAGCTTGTACTGAATGTAAAGAACGCAATTACATCACCGAGAAAAACCGTCGCAACGATCCGAGCAGACTTGAACTAAAAAAGTATTGACAACGTTGCCGCACACATCAACCACACCGCGAAACACGTTAAGGAACGAAAAGGTGACAAGGCTGTTTCCTTTCCGTTCTTTAAAGCTGACGATATACTTCGGTATATAATTTAATCGTCAGCACAAAGTTAACATGTTTTTGTAGGGGGTTAGCTCAATTGGTAGAGCGACGGTCTCCAACACCGTAGGCTGCGGGTTCGATTCCTGCACCCCCTGTCAGTTGAATTTTAGATAAGAAGCTGGCTAGAAGTCATTCACCAGCTTCTTATTGATGTATAGCAAATCTAACAATTTGATAGAAATATGAAATTGGGGTTTGTTTAAACGAAACTAGGTACAGCATTTATTCGATTTTAACAACATTCCGGTTTCGCTAAGAGGAACAAACTGTGGCAAAGAATAACAAGGCACCATCAGAAAAGAAAGGAACGAATCAGCCAAATGCAATCGTTCGTTACCTGCGTGAAACTCGCGGGGAATTGCGTAAGGTTACCTGGCCTACTCGGCAGGAATCCACACGCCTCACGGGCATCGTCATTGGCGTTACACTAATTTTCGCAGCCTTTCTTTGGTTAGTTGACTTCATCTTTTCCAATAGCTTGCAATGGATAATCGGATTATTCATATCCAGTTAGCCATGCAATACAGAGAAATAAGTGAACATTCATGAGTGAAGAAGTTGAAGAACAACCTGAATCTAGAATATTAGACACAAATCCAACCGGTAATGAACGATCCTGGTTTGTCGTCCATTGTTATTCGGGTTACGAAAACAAGGTGCGCCACAGCATCGAACAACGCATCGAAACAATGGATATGCAAGATAAGATTTTCGATGTTGTCGTTCCAACTGAAGAAGAAATCGAAATCAAAGACGGTAAACGCCGTACTGTGGAGCGGCGGGTCTTTCCTGGTTATATTCTTGTCGAAATGCTCATGAGTGAAGATTCCTGGTATGTTGTACGCAACACACCAGGCGTAACGGGTTTTGTTGGTATGGGTAATGAACCCACTCCACTGCGCCCTGATGAAGTTGCAAAAATCATGAACCGCATGGAAGCAGAAGCGCCTAAGGTGAAGTTTGACTTCCAAATTGGTGAAAAGGTTCGCATTGGTACAGGCCCATTTGCTGATTTCATTGGTACGGTTTCTGAAATCGATGCTGATCGTGCTAAGGTGCGCGTGATGGTGTCCTTCTTCGGCCGTGAAACACCAGTTGAATTAGATTTCTTGCACGTAGAAAAGGTATAAAGTTAATTTAGGCCACTTGTGACATGGTCAGATGACCTGTCATAAGCGATTTATAAAAACGGTAAGGAGGAGCCTGTAGTTAATTCATACATGGCGATAGGACTCCCCGGAGAATATTATGGCGAAAAAAGTCAAAGCAGTAGTAAAAATTCAGATTCAAGGTGGTAAGGCAAATCCTGCCCCGCCAGTTGGTACAGCATTAGGGCCACATGGCATCAATTTGATGCAGTTCTGCAAAGAATACAATGCGAAAACATCTAGCAGTGTAGGCCAAGTCATTCCTGTGGAAGTGACTGTGTTCCAAGATGGCAGTTTTAAGTTCATTTTGAAAACACCACCAGCCGCTGCCCTATTAAAAAAGGCCGCAGGCATCAGAAGTGGTTCAGCAGAACCAAATCGTGAAAAGGTGGGTAAAGTGACACAAGCCCAACTAGAAGAAATTGCTGAAATCAAGATGAAAGATCTGAACGCAAACGATATGAACAGCGCGAAGAAAATCATCACTGGTACAGCACGTAGTATGGGTCTTATCATCGTTGATTAATCGAGTAAATACGCAATTTATTATTGCAACAAGTGGGAGAATCAATTAACTTGATTCGTTAAAACCACGAGGAGTTAATATGCCTAAAAGAGGACGGAAGTACCTGGAAGCAGCGGCTAAAATCGACCGCGAAAAGTTGTATACAAGAAGTGAGGCTGTTGCCTTAATTAAAGCAACGGCGTTTACTAAATTTGACCCAACTGTAGAAATTCACCTACGTATGGGTGTAGACCCACGCCATGCTGACCAACAAGTGCGTGACGTGGTGGTTTTGCCACACGGTTTAGGAAAAAAAGTGGTGGTCTTGGTTTTTGCTGAAGGCGAAGATGCACAAGCAGCGTTAGATGCTGGTGCTGATATCATTGCAGATGATGAAGTCATCAAAAAAATTCAAGGCGGCTGGGTTGATTTCGATGTCGCTATGGCAGTGCCAACCATGATGGGTAAAGTCGGCCGTTTAGGACGTGTTTTAGGGCCCCGTGGTCTTATGCCGAATCCACGTGCAGGTACAGTTGCCCCAGGGTCTGATTTGCCACGGTTGATTAATGAAGCCAAGGCAGGTCGTGTGGAATTCCGTGTCGATCGCACTGCAAATATCCATTCACCTATCGGTAAAGCAAGCTTCACACAACAGCAGTTAGAAGAAAATTTGCAAGCTTTATTGAATGCCATCAAACGCGCAAGACCAGCGGCGACCAAAGGTATTTATCTTCGCTCCGCTACATTAGCAAATACGATGGGGCCTGGCATTAAACTTGACCCAGCGGACGCACTTGCAGCATAATTATTACTCATCTGAGGGAGAAAGTATTTTCTCCTTTTGATTAACAATTAAATTTTCTCTACTTAAGAAAGTTGGAGACAATGTGATTTGTCTTAATTTCCAGCCGAGGTGGGGTTCTAAATAATAGATAAAGCTATGGTAAGCTAATAATGCTTTGCGTTTTTAGTTTATTATTGTCAATCTTGAAACAGGAATCCTCATGCCGGTTGGTATGAGGATTTTTTTATTACCCTTTAAGGAGGTGATATTCTTTGGCAATTTCAAAAGCACGTAAAGATGAATTAGTCGCTCAATATAAAGAGTTGATTGATAAAAGCGATGGGATTTTCCTAGCCGAATACTCTGGTATGTCGGTAAAGGAGATGGAAAGTCTGCGTATAAAAATTAGTGAAGCCGAGGGTGGTTTTTATGTGACAAAAAACACGCTCTTAAAAATCGCGCTCGCAGAATCTGATCGTCCCATCCCAGAAGACCTGCTCGTCGGTCAAGTTGCAACGGGTTTTGCACTCGGTGAAGCACCAACTCTGGCAAAAGCGCTGGCTGATTTCGCAAAAAGCAGCGACAACCTGACGCTCAAGGGCGGCTTGATGGCAAATGAAACTTTGACAGCGCAACAAGTTGAAGCGCTTGCGAGTTTACCATCACTCGATCAATTGCGTGGTCAAATTCTCGGTTTGATCAGTGCGCCTGCGCAAGGTATTGTGTCTGCACTCACGAATGGTGTGCGTCAGGTCATCAATGTTGTTGATGCCTACGCAAAAAGTGAAGAGGGCGAGGCAGAGGC
This sequence comes from uncultured Ardenticatenaceae bacterium, assembly GCA_964350725.1. Classification (GTDB taxonomy): domain Bacteria; phylum Chloroflexota; class Anaerolineae; order Promineifilales; family Promineifilaceae; genus JAACFF01. The sequence continues at coordinate 3,579 of CAYGMR010000190.1, forward strand.
TGAAGCAGCCTGATTTTATTAGCTCTTCAGCTAGTCAGCTTATTAGCTTGTCGGGTTAATAGTTGAAATGTTGATCAGTTTACTACTTAACTTATTAAAAATTCAGGTCATTCCTGCTTGTGCGGGTATGACAATTAATTTCTATTTGAACTTAAAGTCTGGAGGACTATTTTAAAATGGCCGATTTAGAAAAAATCGTTGACGATCTGAGCAGCTTGACCTTGTTAGAGGCTGCTGAATTGACAAAAATGTTGGAAGAAAAATGGGGCGTTAGCGCCGCAGCACCGATGGCAATGGGCATGATGCCAATGGGCGCAGCTGCTGCTGAGGAAGAAGAAGAAGAACAAACTGAATTCAGTGTTGTGTTGAAAGAAATTGGACCGAAGAAAATCAATGTGATTAAAGAGGTTCGTGCTTTGACATCATTGGGTCTGAAAGAAGCGAAAGCAGTTGTGGATGAACTCGGCACCGTTATGGAAGGTGTTGGTAAAGAAGCGGCTCAAGATGCTAAAACTAAGTTAGAAGCTGCGGGCGCAGTCGTCGAACTCAAATAATCGAGTTTGTTGATTATTAAAATAAAAGAGCCGGCCATTAATGGTCGGCTTTTTGCGTTTTATACAAATGATAAATTTCATTCTAGCGTCACAATCACCAAGAAGACAAGCGTTATTACGCTTGGTGGGTTATCCTTTTGAGATTCAAATCGCCAATGCGGATGAAGACAGTGTAACGGATCTTGACCCAGCGGTGAATGTGGTAAAAACTGCGCAGTTAAAGGCTGAAAAGATCGCCGGGCTAATTAAACGGCCGTTTCCCCCCCACACCATTCTCATTGCAGCAGATACAACAGTTGCCTTAGACAGCCACATGCTAGGCAAACCTGATTCACCAGATCATGCAAAACAAATGCTTGTGGCTTTACGCAACCGCAAACATACAGTGCATACGGGTCTTGCCTTGTTGGATTTTGCAAGTGGCAAAGAATTGACTGGCGTACACAGTGCAATTGTCACTATGCGCAATTACAGCGACGATGACATTGAAGCTTATGTCGGCAGCAACAACCCAATGGATAAAGCCGGTGCCTATGCAATTCAACATCCCCAATTCAATCCAGTGGCACAGTTAGACGGTTGCTATTTGGGTGTGATGGGTTTATCAATTTGTCATCTTTTACAATTACTTAAACAATTTGATGTGCCGCTGGTTGCTGATTTAACGGCCGTTGCCGCAGCCCACCAACAATATCCCTGTCCACTCTTTAATCAACTAACGCAAAAATGAGGTAAATTCGGCCGTTGCTCTCTCGTCATTTTTTATAAGCCATGTTACAATTTTTGGCATATATACGCGACTGCTATTTTTCATCAAAATAAGATGGTTTAGGAATTAACTATGCATCCCAAGCTTCAACAAGCAATTGTAGCCACCCGCTCCGGCAGAAAAAAAGATGCGCAACATCTGCTCATAGATACATTACGCGACAATCCTGCTGAAGCAGATGCTTGGTATTTGTTAAGTCAACTCGTTGAATCCGAAAAACGTCAAGTTTCATACTTAAAAAAAACCGTCGAAATTGATCCAGGTCACCCAAAAGCCAAACAAAGATTGATGCAGTTAGGCGAGATCCCTGTACCAGCACCCATTTTCTCAGAAGAACGCGAACCAGTGCTGATTGTTGCTGAGGAAGAGACCTCCACCACTGTAGAGACGGCTCTACAAGAAGAGCCCCCTTCACAAGAAGGGACCACTTCGCTAGAAGGGACCACTTCACAAGAGCCTAAAAAACCACAAGTAGCATCTAGACCGATTACACCACAACCGACACGGATAAATAAACAAAAACCACGTTCCGAAAACGCCAAAATTGATACCGAATGGCGTAGGACAGCTGGCCAACCCGTGACTGAAAAGGCAGTGCAACCAGCCAAAGCTGCCCAATCGGTCAAAACACCTGATAATCAAAAAGATATCAAACCAACTGAGACCAACAAACCAACTCCTTGGCTCACAATATTATTGCTTATTATTCTCGTTGGCATCCTAGGACTATTCGGTTATTGGCTGTATCTGTTTTTCTTCAATTCATTTTAGTACCTTATCAGTAAAGTTCTTGTTTTTTGTACAAGGATTTTCGCCACGAATGACACGAATTTTACGAATTTAGGCCATTTTAATTCGTGTCATTGGTGAAATTCGTGGCAGTTTTTTTTCTGGTTTATCCAGGTTAGGTATAGCAAGAAAACAAACGATAAGCCCACGATCTTGGATTTCACTTGCGATAGTCAGCATTTCTGTATATAGTCCAATTTATGAGTTCACTTGCGCCAATTGCGGCGGCCATGCAAACTGACCGGGGTCAGGTACGTGATCACAATGAAGATTTCATTGCCCGTTTTGAGCCGGTTAGTGCGGAAGAAGAAACAGAACATGGTTGGCTTTATATTGTTGCCGACGGTGTTGGGGGAGCTGACGCAGGTGAGGTAGCCAGTCAATTCGCGACAGAACGCACTTTAGCCCAATATTTAGCACATAACGAAACCGAGAATCTGGGCGAACGCCTCGTCAATGCAATGCATGGGGCGAATACAGATCTGCGCCAACTTGTCGTCGAGCGCAATGATAACAAACGCATGGCAACCACAATGGTCGCTGTGGGCATTCGCGATGGCATCGCTTATTATGGCAATGTGGGTGACAGTCGCGGCTATTTGTGGCGGCAAGGTGAATTACGGCAAATTACCAAAGATCAAAGTCTTGTGGCCAAATTAGTGGAGGAAGGCGCGATTACTGAAGAGGAAGCGGCTATTCATCCACACCGCAATGTCATCCTTTACAGCATCGGTTCCGAAAAATCGCCGCAAATCGATCTTTTCGAGATACCGCTTGAATTAGGCGACAAGCTCTTCCTATGTTCAGATGGCTTAACAAGACATGTATCCGACAACGAAATTTGTGAATTAATTGGCAGTGAAGGTTTGGAAACGGCCGTTTCTATCCTAGTCGATCTTGCCAATCAACGTGGGGGTCAAGATAACATTACCGCAGCACTCATCAACTATGGTGAATACGTTGCCCCCGACGCAACTGTCATTGACGCTGTACCCGAATTAACGGCCGTTGCAGCAGCAGAGACCAACGCAGCAGCAAATGGTGTCTCAGCAAAATTTTTGTGGCCATTTACCATTTTTCTGGCATTTATCCAGACAATCCTGATTTTTATGGTTTGGGCACTTTTTCTTCAATTTTAACGGAGCTAATTACAAACTTCTGACGGAACGATACATAAGCAAAATAAAATTTATTCAGGGGCAAGGTAAGAATCTTTAACTAGGGAATTATTAGGTGCCTGCAATAAATCTAAGTAACAACTCAACATCTCTATACCTCATTGAGGTTTGGGATGTGTCTTTTGCCAGTTAGGTAATCGGCAACAATTTTTCAGAATTAAAAACAGTGAGGATGTTGCCAATTCCTCCAGGAAACCGCAGTACAATCCCTTCAGGATTTCCAAATAATTTCTGTGGTTTACCTAAAACTGTGTTGTTTACAAAACCAACTCTCGTTTTTGTTTGTAACAAAAATCAACTCATTATCAATCAATGGAGTTTAAATGATACCAAAATTACGCATAGTTCCCCTAGGTGGTCTAGGGGAAATCGGTAAAAACATGACTGTCATCGAGTTTGGGGAGCAAATCATCCTCATTGACGCAGGCATTATGTTTCCTGAAAACGATATGTTAGGCATTGATACGATTATCCCTGACTATTCATATTTAGAAGATAAATTCGACAAAATCCTTGCAGTGCTCATCACACATGGACATGAGGATCATGTGGGCGCATTACCGCATCTGATGCAAGATATTGATGCCCCAATTTATGCAACACCGCTTACCCTGGGTCTGATCGAAGGCAAATTACGCGGCGCAAAGCTGCTGCACACAGTTGACTTACGTACCATTGAGGCTGGCGACATTTTTAACATCGGTTCGTTCAAAATCGAACCCTTTCATGTCGCCCACAGTATTCCTGATTGTGTTGGCTACGGCATCACAACCCCAGTTGGCTTAATTGTACATACAGGCGACTATAAATTTGATCATACACCGGCCGATGGCTGGCCACCAGATTTTGCCAAGTTGGCTGAATTTTCAAATCGTGGCGTGCTGGCATTATTGGCCGACAGCACCAATTCTGACAAACCAGGTTGGACACCTTCAGAAAGCACAATTGCGCAAGGGTTCGATGAAGTGTTTCGACATGCTGAAGGGCGCATTATCATCGCTACATTTGCTTCATTAATTTCGCGCATTCAACAGGTGGCAGATACGGCCGTACGTCATGGTCGTAAAATGGCGATCATCGGCCGCTCAATGCGCACGAACACCAAAATCGCGCGACACCTGGGCTACTTAAATATCCCCGATGATATAGTGGTCGATATCGATATCGCTACAAAAATGCCGCCCAGCAAAGTGGTTATTATGGCGACTGGCGCACAAGGGGAGCCCTCTGCAGTTATGGGACGTATGGCAAACGGCCGTCACCGCAACCTAAGCGTGCAAGAAGGAGACACCATTGTCTTTTCCGCGCATGCCATCCCCGGCAATGAAGAAATGGTTTACCGCACAATTAACCGCCTCTACCAGCGTGGTGCCACAGTGCTCTATGACAAAATCGCCAACGTCCATGTATCTGGCCATGCCAGCCGTGAAGAAATGAAGTTGATGATTAACCTCATTCGACCAAAATACTTGATCCCCGTCCATGGCGAAATACGGCATCTCAAATTGCACGGCAAGCTGGGTGTGGAGTTAGGTATCCCAGAAGAAAACATCGCCGTTGTTGAAAATGGCACGCCGTTGGAACTCACTGCCAATAGTCTGACCATCTGCCCGCGAATGCCAGGCGGATATATTTTTGTAGATGGCTCCGGTGTGGGTGATATCGGTTGGCCGGTTGTACGTGATCGGGATAAGTTAGCTCAGGCGGGTTATTTCTTTGTAGTTGTTACGGCTAGCCAAAAAGGCAAAGTTATTGGCAAGATTGAAATGCGCACGCGTGGCTTTGTCGATAAAAACAGCACAGATGAATTGTTGTTGGATGCTGAAGATGTGATCATTCGCACACTTGAGAATGCAGGTGGCAAAGATAATGGCACTGAACGGCGTATTGAACAAGCTGTTAGCCGTTTTCTTTATGATGAAACCCGTAGACGACCCATTGTGCAAGTGGTTATAAAGTAGAGGGTTTGGCACGCCAACTCCCTGCTCTATGTGCTACTTCGGTGCAGCTCAGCACAGGTCTGTGGTGAATATATTAACGCCATAAAACGCGCCCTTCTAATGGATGGCGCGTTTTCTCTTTTGATTCCGCCGGATAACCAATTGAAATCAACCCCTGTGGCTCCCAATCAGATGGCAATTGTAAAGTATCCACAACAACTTGTGGACAAAATAGTGGCGCACACATCCAGCAGGCGCCCAACTCAAATGAATGCGCAGCCAACAACAAATTTTGGCCTGCCAATGCCACACTTTGCACAGCCATTATTTTTTCATTCTTTTGCCGATGGTAGTCCGGATAATCGTCCATATCGGCCATGGTCAAACAAAGCAAGATAAGGATGGGTGCGTTTGTAATTCGTTGAAAGGAGCGCTCGACATCTTTTGATATTAATTCTGGCGGCATATTGTCTGCAGATAAATCGGCTCGTAGTTTTGTGCCCATCGCTGTGGCCAGCTTGATTTTCGCAGCCGGGCTTTCTAAAACGACAAAACGCCATGGCTGCCGATTATGGGCTGAAGGTGCCCAAACGGCCGTTTGCAGAATTTGGTCGATAATTACAGATGAAACTGGTTCAGGTGTATAACGCCGAATTGAACGACGGTTTTTTAACCATTGAATTTTTAAGTTTTGCATGAATGGGATTTTACTAGGTGAATCCTCCTAAAACCACAAAAAGCCCTGCGGGCGCGGGGCTTTCTGTGGGAAGAGGAGAAGAGGAAAAAAAGGAGGAAAAGTTAATTGTACTTGTTGTTACCAATACTTGTGTTACTTGTTCTTGCTGATACGTTTAAAAGTATACATGAAGAGAACGGCAACTATAAGTAAGTTTGATACAATCAAGTTGTAAAACAGTTAACAAACTTTGTACGAAGAATCTCAAAAGTCAAATCTTCGCCACGAATGGCACTAATTTCACGAAAAAGAGATTGTGAATTCGTAAAATCCGTGTCATTCGTGACAGATACTAGATGGGTGTTTTGTGGCAAAAAATTTATGTGATAATTGTGGTAATCCGGTATTGCCTACAGATATAGTTTGTTGGCATTGTGGTCAGCATTTAGAAAAGCAAACAACAGGCGTGGCAGGGTCAACGATAGAACATGATTCTGAGCAAGAAAAAAGGGCTGAAGAAGAATTAGA
>CAYGMR010000191.1:0-10003 GCA_964350725.1 uncultured Ardenticatenaceae bacterium
CGCTTGAGATAGGTCTAAGTCTGGTAATTATTTTCGTCGGTGAAGGTGAAATAAGAGCCACCCATCTGCGGCATGCCTAACTGCCCCACAATTTGTTCGACTGTGCCCGTGACTGGCCCTTTAGGTCCTGCAACGGTGATGACTTTGTCGGGGTCTGACACGATCAAATCGCGCAGTTGGTTGAGAAGATCGGGATCATTCCAATCCATCCAATAACCCAGCCGCTTCGATTGCTCACCGATGACAGCAGCAAAATTGAGGACTTGTGATTTACATTCGTTGGTAAAATTGGCCAGGCCAAAAGTTTCGATTTCGCGTTTACTGTTAAAGCCAAGCCGCTTTTCAACATTGACTTCAACCCACAAACCCTGGCAGTCGAAGCCGTTTTGCCACCGTTGATTTTTGCCAAGCATGGCCTGGTAACGTTGGTAAAGGTCTTTGTAGGTACGTCCCCAGGCATGGTGTGCGCCCATGGGATTGTTAGCGGTCATGGGGCCATCTAGGTAGCTGTAGATGCCGTATTCTTTTGCGCTGGCTGCGCGCAAACGGCGTAATTCGTTAAAAGCATCGGTTTCCTGCCAAAAGTCGAGGATATCGTGCTCTAGTTTTACAAAACTGACTTTGTTGGATACATCTTTGAATCCCATAATGATCGTTCTCCGTGAGATATTGTTTTAGTGCGTGTTGTTTTCTAATAGACTACAACGAATTCGGGAAGGAGCGAATTTTTCGAACGATAAATTCGCTCCTTTTTTAATTCGTTGTTGTCATAGTAAAAACGATTGATAATATTCTAAATACGTAAGTGTGCCGTTATTGAAACGGCTAGGTAATTCGTTGGATGTGGATGATGCGGGTGGCAACGGCCGTTAACCTGCCAGCACCATTTATCGCCTCACGCTCCAAGCGCAGCGGCCAGCCATTTTCATCTGTTGTGACCAAGCGTTCATTATTTTTCCAGCTTAAACGCCAAGTTTTTGTTCGCAGGGTTTGTCCTGCTATCGTTTCCTCAGTCTGCTCAGCGCTTAACAATTCACGATTTACGTCAACACTCATGACCGCTAATGTATCGACATCACCCACTTTGTTATTTAGGGTGATCGTGTTCCATGGACTCTGTCCTGCAAGCCGCACCACAAAGCCAAGACCAGTTAAAGCTGGAAACCACACGCCGTAGTTGTCAGGTCTGTCTAACACGGCCGCAAAGGTTTGAGAATTAGAAGTATGCGTGGCAGCAACGGCCGTATCCTCTACGACCAAATCACCAATCACTTGCAACTGTGACGTTTTATCCCAAAAGCGATATTTCAAACGCTCAATGTTACCCGCGCTGTTCAAAACAGCGTGGTACAAATAGGTATGACCTGATTCGGCTGCGCGGGCATCCAAATCTACCCGCAAAAACGTGTATCCTTCGGCAGCGGCGGTCAGTCGCCAACTTTCGACTGCGCCGGTTGGTTCTGCATTCAAAAAATAGCGGAACTCGCCAGAGGAGATCGGTCTTTCGTAGGGTTGTTCGTGTATGATAAAGCGCATTTTTTAATGTTTCATTGCGCCACTGATGAACACGGATTTACACGGATAACTATCTCAAATCCGTGACAATCCGCGACAATCTGTGGCAAAAATTCTACCCATCTAATTCAACATAAATCCGTTTATTAATCTTGCCTTTGCTCTTATAGTTCGGTATACGAATCCTACCAACTTCACTTGTGTTGGCGACATGGGTGCCGCCATCGGCTTGTAAATCCAAACCAACAAGTTCTACAGTACGCACTTCTTGGATTCCTGCCGGCAATAGATTGATCTTGGTGCGAATCAAGTCGGGAATTTGGAACGCCTCGTCACGCGGCAAGATTTTAACTTGTGTCGGGCGGGCGGCAGCAACTTCACGGTTAACGGCCGTTTCAATCTCAGCCACAAACTCCTTGCGCATCGTCTCAAACTCAAAATCCATGCGTGCTGCCAGCGGTTCCATATTGCCACCAGTAACAGCAGCGCCATAATCGCGCCAAATGACGCCGCACAAAATGTGCATGGCAGTGTGAGTACGCATGAGTTTGTAACGTCTCTCCCAATCGAGGTGGCCAGAAACGGCCGTGTCCACAGCAGGCAGTTCACCCTCAATAAAGTGCACTGGCACACCACCAACACGCTTCACTTTTGTCACCGTCCACACGCGCCCATCAGCCTTCATTTCGCCAAAATCACAAGGCTGGCCGCCGCCACCAGGATAAAAAGCAGTGCGATCCAATACCACACCCCCCTCTCGCTGCTCCAAAACAGTGGCCTCAAATTCCTGCAAATATGCATCAGTCAAAAACAACAAATCAGTCATAGTCATCCCTTTGGCATGGTCATCCCTTCGGCATGGTCATTCCTTAAAAATACAAAACGCCTTCATCCCAATTGGGACGAAGGCGTTAATCTCCGCGGTACCACCCAGATTTCCGGCATAAAGCCAGACGCTTAGTCAACAACATCATCATTGTTGCGCTCCTGTTAACGGGGACGAACCCGGCTAAGTCTACTTACTTCTTCTGTCATACCCGCGAAGGCGGGTATCCATACGTTTGGATTCCTGCTTACGCAGAGTCTGCCCTCATGAAGAAGGGGGAATGACATTTGAGCTTTCGGTTAGCAGCTCCGGAGGGATTTTCGGCCGTTTGTCTGCGCTTGACTTTCACCATCTCAAGCTCGCTTATCAGACTAAAATCTGTCATCAATGACATAAATTCTACGAATAAAACAGTTGTTTTCGTGTAATTCGTGTCAAAAAAGAGATTCTCAGAACCTACTCGTCTCCATCGTCGCTTTTCAATCAATAATGGTCAAGATTATGCCAAATCGCAGGTGGAATGTCAATCTCTAATTTGTGACAGTTAGATTCGCGATCAACAAATTCAAAGAGGTCAACATATCCGCCTGGCCAGTTTTGACACCCACATCGATCTCTAACAGATGTCGGTAAATTTGCTCCAACTGCTTCATGCTAAACCCACGTGCCTGTTGGTACAGCTTACCCACAACGAAATTATGTTGTTTGATTTCTTTAGCGATAGCTGGCGGACGCAGGCCATCATCGGCCAACTCTTTGACTTGAATCAACAGCCGAAATTGGCGCACAACCATAGGAAACAAAGAAAATGGAGCCGTGCCTTCAGCTATTTTTTGCTGCAAAAGGATGGCAGCGCGCTTCGCATTACGATTGCCGAGGGCATCAACGAGGTCAAATATGTTTGCTTCCGCTGCATACGGCGACAACAGGATCACATCTTCGCTTTCTATCGTGCCAGCGTCGCTGCTCGTAGCGCCGATGCCTTTATACAGTAATAATTTTTCGATTTCGTTGTCTAGAATTTGCAGATCATTGCCAACATTGGCGGCTAACAAATGTGCGGCGTGCGGTGAAATACGGCCGTTTTCTTCCCCAACCCGATTTTGTATCCAACGCTCAACCCCACTTCCCTTTGGCCTCGTAAACGCTTTTGCATATCCCTTCTTATCAGCAGCAGCCAATTTCACAACAGCATGATTGGCACGTAATTCTTTTGACTCTAAAAAAACCAGGCGTGCCGTTTTGGGCAACTCTGGCAAATAGGCCAGCAAAGAATCCATAAATGTTTTATTTGGTTTCGCCGCAAACAAGCCCGTAACCAGTACGATGCGTGCTGGTGCCAAAAAAGGCAGTGCATCACACGCCTGGCGCAAATCGGCGAATGGCATGATACCCGTAAAACGCGTTGTATTCAGGTCGAGCAGCGCTGGATCGCCCAATTTCGCCAGCAGTTTTGCCAGCATCTCTTTTTTAGAATGGTCGTCGTCACCGTGGAAGAGGTAGAACATGGAATTATTTTGGGAAGACTACAACAAATTAGGGAAGAAACGAATTGGGGTAGCAGTAAAAGAAAATTCGTTCCATCCTCAATTCGCTGTAGCCATCTTAGCCCTGTGTCACAATTTTATAGGCACGTGGTTTGTAACTGCTGCGACCACCCGCCAGCAAAAAATGAAAAATGCGTGTGATCGGCGATGGGGAGACACGTTCAACACTCACAATTTCAAGCGCTTTCAAGTCGCCTTCGGTGGTGTACTTTTCCTGTAAATGTAATCCGACAGGACGCGAAACGATCAATGAAACCACCACCGCTAAAATTGCAGAGGGAAAGCCGTTAGCCAAAACGGATAATTTCCCACCGCTACTGCCTTGCCGCCGCTGCTCGACAGCAAAAACAGCCTGGGCAGCCAAGGTGGCCATCGTTGCAGTTGTCAACAGCACTGTGCCGCAGTTAGGATGCACAGCCAATTGGGATTCGCCGTTTTTCATGCGCGTGTACGCTTCACGAACGGCCGTTTCCACCTGCTCTTCCTTGATATCCCCATAAATATTCAAGCGAAAGCCACGAAAATCCGAATTGCCCTGCGCACTAAAATTCTTGTACTTCTCTGACAAAACATGGATCGTCGCATGTTCTAAACCATGATTACGGCGTATGCGGCTAATGATGTCTGCTGACATAAGTTTTCTCCAAAAAATAGTATGAAGTAAGGAGAAAGGAGTAAGAAGTAAAGCATCCCTTACTTCCTGCTCCCTACTCCCTTTTCCTTCCTGTTTGCTGTTATAGCATGTCGGTTATATATTTGGCAAGGTGAACAGCAAAATGGATCCGCCCCATATCTCAATTATCATCCCGCACTTAAATGGCAAACAACATTTACCAGTTTGTTTATCCTCGTTACGCGCCCAAACAATGCAGGATTTTGAAGTTATTCTGGTTGATAATGGTTCTAGCGATGGCTCCCAAAGATTTGTGACGGATAATTTCCCTGAAGTGCGCTTGCTGCAAATGGAGAAAAACCGTGGCTTCACGGGTGCATGTATCGCTGGCTGGGAAGCGTCACAAGGCGAAATCGTGATCCTGCTGAATAATGACACGGAAACTGATCCTAACTGGCTACGCGAAGTGTCCAACGCTTTTACACAGCAGCCAGACGTGGGCATTGTCGCCTCCAAAATGCTGTTGTTTGACAAACGCGACCATTTTCATACCGCTGGCGATTATTACCGTCTGGATGGCATTCCTGGCAATCGAGGTGTGTGGCAAAAAGACAGCGGCCAATATGATCAACCTGAATTTGTCTTTGGGGCCTGTGGCGGTGCCGCCGCCTACCGGCGTCACATGCTTGAGGAGATCGGGTTTTTGGATGACGATTTTTTCTTTTCTTGTGAGGATGTAGACCTGTCTTTTCGGGCGAATTTGGCAGGCTGGCGTGTTTTGTATGTGCCAACGGCCGTTGTCTATCACAAACTCAAAGCATCGGGCGGCAGTGGTGAAATTGGCAGTTATCATGACGGCCGTAACTTTCTCTATGTCATCTGGAAGAATTACCCTACGAGTTTGCTACGCCGACAGTGGCGCCTTATTTTGCGTGCTCAACTAAAAATCAGCCGTGAAGCCTTGCACGCCTGGCGCGGCCCAGCGGCACGCGCACGTTTGCGCGGACAAATAGCCGGTGTATGGGGCTGCTTCAAAATGGTTCCAAAGCAAACCGCCGTCTAGACGATGAATCCTTGACGGCAATCTTAACACCTGTTGACGACTCACCTTAGCACGGGTAACATACCGAATTCGGAAGGAAGGTAGGCCTGTATAGGTCTACAGGAATCACAATATGACACCCTATTTAAGTTTGATTGTCCCTGCTTACAATGAAGAAACACGCATCACTGCATCGTTGCTTTCAATGTATGCATATCTACAAAAACAACAGTTTTCCTGGGAGATGCTGATTGTTATCGATGGGGCAACCGATAATACATTAGAAAAAGTGACTGCCTTTGCTGCTGGCAAACCGCAGGTGCGTTGGATTGACCGCAAAGAAAATCGCGGCAAGGGGTATACCGTACGCGAAGGAATGCTGGCAGCCAATGGGAAAATCCGGCTCTTTTCGGATGCCGACAATTCAACCGACATGACCCATTTCGACCGAATGCTGCCGCTGTTTGAAAATGACGCAAATGTGGTGATCTGCTCACGCGATCCCAAAGATGCGCATGGGGCCGGCCAAGCTGTGCCACAATCCTTTTTCAAGCGACTGCTGGGCAATATGGGCAATCTGTTCATTCAATTGATGGCTGTGCCCGGGATTTGGGATACACAATGTGGCTTTAAAGCGTTTACAGCGCAGGCTGCCGAAGCAATTTTCCCGCTGGCACGCATAGATGGCTGGGGCAGCGATATTGAGTTTCTGGCCTTGGCGCGTCGCCTGGGTTATCGAATTAATGTCGTACCAGCTCATTGGATCGACCAGGCCGGGACGCATGTCAAATTTTTGGATTACTTTGGCACATTTGGCGAGGCAATGCGCGTGCGTTGGAATCTGATGAGCGGCGTTTATAACCAGCCTTTGCCTGTTGCCGAGGTAGAAAAAGGTCGTTGATCAATGGTCAATTGACAATTGTAGTTTAAGAAAATAATCTAGGAATAAATGTAGGACGATTTGGTAAATCGTCTCAGCGATTTACCAAATCGCTCTACAAAGTTGATTCCGTTTTATTTTTAATCACTAATTGACAATTGGCGATTTTTGTGGATTTGTGCCTACACTTGATTTTGAAAACAAGGTTGTCGGAAAAAATGGTTTCGCATTTGTAGCAGGTCTCGATGAGGCTGGTCGCGGGGCGTTGGCTGGGCCGGTGGTGGCAGCGGCGGTGATTTTGCCATTGGATGCAGTCGATTTATTGGAAGTTTTATCTGGGGTGGATGATTCAAAACGGCTAACGGCCGTTGCCCGCCAAACACACTACACGACCATCACCCAAACCGCCCTCACCTATGGCATCGGCATACTAGATGCTAAAACTATCGACCAAATCGGCATTATCCCCTCCACCAAACAAGCGATGCTAACGGCCGTCGCCCAACTCACACCACCACCCGATTATTTGCTGATAGACGGCCGTATTCGGCTCAAAACCACTCCCATCCCCCAACAATCAATCATTCGCGGTGACAGCCACAGCCTGTCCATCGCCGCCGCTTCGATTCTGGCTAAAGTCACTCGCGATCAACTTATGATCGAGATGGATGCCCAATATCCTGGTTATGGCTTCGCCCGCCACAAAGGGTATGGCACAGAATACCATCGGCACCAACTTGAAGCGCTCGGGCCAACGGCCGTTCACCGCTACAGCTTTGCACCTTTGCGCAAAACATTGCTCTGAAAGCAGCGTTCAGCTATCAGCAATTCAGTCAGTCAGCTTTCTGAACATACTCCGTGTAACTTTGTCACTGTGGTACTTACAAATGATCATCCAAAATAATAACGGATAGCTCGGGATGCAAACGCGCTAAACCTTTGTCATTTGTGACAAAAGCGGATGCGTGATTAATCAACGCAGTCGCAACATGCAAGGCATCAGCGGGCTGAATATTGTAAGCTGCACGTAATTGAGCTGCGCGACGCGCCACATCCCGCGTCACATCGGCGAATTGCAAATGAGGGAAGTGGACAAGCAGAGCCTCATACTGATGCGCAATTTGCGGACGTTTCATGCGCCATGGATGCACAGTGAGTTCCATCAACGCGATGGTTGAAAGAATGGCTTGCCTTGCGCCAGCCTGTATGCTGTTTAGAACGAGCGTCGTAAGTGGTTGGAAGCGGGGGTTGGCTTCAAAATGGTAGATGAAAACGGCCGTATCTAATCCAATAATCGCATGTGCGGCTAACTGCTGCTCGATGGTTCCCATGCGGCGCGTTCCTCGTTGAGATAAACGGTTGTATCCAAATTTTGCCAGACATCCTGGTGTAAGCCGCGCATGTATTTGACATAATCTTGGGGTTTGGGGATCAAAATGAGCATACCATCTTGAATATCAACCAGCAGGCGGTCGCCTGCCTCGATGTTTAAACACTTTCTGGCATAACTGGGTAACGATATTTGGTAACGGCCGCTTACTTTTACAGTTGTTGCATCTGACATAAAACACCTCGCAAAGCAAAATCGCATTATTGCTTTGTATTGTAGCAGAATTATCCCTACTGTGCCTACCGTTTTGCAAAAGTCAATATCAAGCGTGTCAGCCAGGCAGCCATTGGCTGATTTGCTGAAGGGCTGACTTGCTAAACGTTTCCATTACTTTCCAGCATAAAAGCACGCCAACTCTTGCTCTTGTATTTATCAAAATCGCCCACAACAGCTACCGTCATACGGTAGTTGGCAAACTTTTGCACAAGTTCACCTGCCAATCCTGTACGTAAATCAAAAAATTCTGGCTTTACGTGCTTCTCATGCCAGATCATACGACTGGCACCATAATAACCAGCGGTCGCCATGATGTCCAGTGTCTCACGAGCATCGTGGATCACAATGCCATCCGCCACAATTTCTGCAATCTTCTGTTGATTTGCCTCAAAAATTTCCAGTTCCCACATAATTTTCCATAGGGTATTGCGACTCAAATGTCAGGTTGTCTTCTTGGCCTCACGCTGGCCAAATTTTACAACATCGCTCTATGAATCTCAATAAGCGCCGGTTAAGGGGCGCTTTTGGGCACGTTTAGGGATCGGTTGTTCTCTACACTGCTGACAGTTAAACAATTTCAACTGACGGTAAGCAAAGCACAAACCGCTTCTAGGAGAAAGTAATGACGGTTTTAGATTATTTTTCGAACACAAACAAAATCAATAGGTTCGATATGCTTCGCCGCAAATCATTTGCACAACGCATAAACCCGGCAAACGCACCCATTACGCCGCTTATTGCAGCACCCTCAAAAACCGAAGCACATCAATTCATAGATAAGCTTTTTGACTATTTCTTCCCAAACAGCCAACAAAAGATCTTTGAATCTGCTGCACGTCAAAATGCGCTAGCTGGTCAACTACAACGTTTGTTAACACCCTTAGCGGTTGACGCTGCCTGCGTAACGGCCGATTTTTTCACAACCTTACCAACCCTGCACAAATCCTTATTGGAAGATGCCCGTGCAACGCTGGCTTATGATCCTGCGGCCACCAGTTTGACCGAAGTGATTGTGGCTTACCCGGGATTCTATGCAACGGCCGTTTACCGCATAGCCCATGAATTGTTTCGTCTAGCTGTCCCCCTGTTACCGCGTATCATGACCGAATACGCCCACAGCAAAACCGGCATCGATATTCATCCTGGCGCAAAAATCGGCCGTGCCCTTGTCATCGACCACGGAACTGGTATCGTCATTGGTGCCACGGCTCACATCGGCAATCATGTCAAACTCTTCCAAGGCGTGACTTTAGGCACACTGCAAGTTAATAAATCGCTTGCCAGCCACAAACGGCATCCGACCATCGAAGACCACGTCACCATCTATGCCAACGCGACCATTCTCGGCGGTCAAACAGTCATAGGGCAACATTCAGTACTCGGTGGCAATGTGTGGCTCACCCACACAATCCCGCCGCATTCAAAAGTTTACAACGACAGCAAAGTCAGCATCAAATCAACAAATTCATAAATCAATCACCATAGAGCGCATCAAAGACACCAACATGTTCTCCGTGCTCTCTGCGTCCTCTGTGGTGAAAAATCTTAAGGAGATAATTTATCATGCGAGTCAATAATATTTTGGAAACAATCGGCAATACGCCAACCGTACGTATCAACAAACTTTTCCCCGAAACGCACGAAGTTTGGGTGAAATTAGAACGCAGCAACCCTGGTGGCAGCATCAAGGATCGCATTGCCCTGTCTATGATCGAGGATGCCGAAGAACGCGGCTTACTCAAACCAAACAGCGTCATCGTCGAACCAACCTCCGGCAACACAGGCATTGGTTTAGCCATGGCCGCTGCTGTAAAAGGGTATAAACTGATTCTGACCATGCCCGAAACGATGTCCATCGAGCGGCGTCGGATTATGGAAGCATATGGCGCAACATGTGTGCTAACAGCTCGTGAATTGGGCATTAAAGGTGTGCTTGATAAGGCTGATGAGATCGCCGCAGAAACACCAAATTCA
>CAYGMR010000192.1:0-9980 GCA_964350725.1 uncultured Ardenticatenaceae bacterium
TGTACAGCAGATTCTACATTGCCTAGACCAGAACCCAGCAGCCCTGCATAACCAAGATTTTCAGCGTCAATAGAAACGGCCGAACTTTGAATAACTGCCCGAACTTCTGCTGTTGTTTGGGTAATATCAGCAGCCAGTATCAAAGCGGCCTGCCCAGCAACAAAAGGTGTCGCCATGGAGGTTCCGCCCCAATAAGCATAGCCATTCTCGGTCGGAAAACTGCTAAAAATGGCCACACCCGGCATCGCAATATCTACCCAACTGCCATAGCTAGAGGACAACGCCTTGATTCTATTTGCGTCAACCGACACGACTGCCAAAGCTGGAGGAAAGGCAGCCGGATATTGTTTAACCTCGTTATCAAAGTTTCCGGCGGCAGCAGCGATCACAATCCCCGCCGCTTCGGCTTCTGCCACGGTTTCTTGCAACAAATCTGAATCATACCCTGTACCCAAGCTGAGATTGATTACATTTGCGCCGTTATTGATGGCGAAGTCAATCGCTTCAGAGATAAGAAATACATTGCTGCCACCATCCGCATCTAAGGCACGTATGGCCATAATTTGTGCCTGGGGAGCCACCTGGCGCACAATTCTGGCCACATGTGTGCCATGCCCCCACGCTTCATCGACCAATGTGTCTGCATCTTCATCCAGGCCGTTGGCATCATCATCGGGAGTCGTGTCATCGTCAATGAAATCGTAGCGCACGGCCGTCCACCCACCTGCCAAAAAAGGATGATCCAGCTTAAAGCCAGTATCAATCACAGCCACAACGATGCCATTTCCCTGGCTAATGCCTTGTGCCTGCGGCAAATTAAGCATATCGATCGCATATTGTGTACCGCTGGGGGAAGGATCACTGCCTCCCCAGGCCCAGCTGTCATGGGGGTTACCTTCTGGCAGATCGCTTAAGTAGTTGGCTTCAGCGTAGTCTACACGCGGATCGCCTGGATTTCCGTGACGGCCGTGCAGGATACCTGCAATATCCTGTGCATCATCACCCGGCGCGGTTTGCAGCAGATAGATTTTGCGGCTGGCTAAAATTGCGCTGAGGGTTGTGGTGCCGTAATCGCCATTAATGTCTTCAATTGTGGCGTTTGTTGTGGCTTCAAGTTTGACAACCAGTTGATCGCCAACATAAGGGTCGTCATCATCGTCAGCATAAAGCAAAAACTGTGGCAGAAATGCCACCCCGCAGGCGACAATGAGGAAGAGAATACGCCATACCTGTTGCTTGGATGTGTTGATCATAAATAATACCTTTACCTAATTTTTACCGATGAGCATGAAAGCTGCCCAATGAAAGGGATGTGGATATTGATCACGAATAGCAAGTTGCGCCTGGCGCAGAGCAGAAGCACGGCTGGCCCCAGTGTCCAAAAAACGATATAAGCTGGGCATAAATTCGGCCGCCACCCTATCTTCAACCAGCCAAAGACTGACAACTAATGTGGCCGCCCCAGCGCCCAAAAAAGCGCGCGCAAGACCAATAATTTCATCGCCGCTGCTTATCTGACTGACACCTGATTCGCAGGCACTCAGAGTAACAAAGCTGTGGGGTAAGTTAAGACGGATGATTTCAAAGGCCGACAACCAACCATCATACAGCTTGAGCGCCGAAAAAGCGGGATTATCGGTGCGAAAGATGGCGTGGCAGGCGACGTGTAAGATGTTGGCCTGGGGTGCGCTGGCCTGGAATTGGGCAATGGTGGCCTGTTGTTCCTGGTACTGTTTTGCATGGGGATACTGTTTGGCAATCATTTCTGTTTCAGCGGCAACGGCCGTTAAGCCCACATCACTGACCCCAAAAATCACAGTCTGAGCAGGTTTACGCATAGAACGCTTTTGACAAAACGAAAACACAGTCACACTCGGCGCATATGAGATCACAAAATCATCAATCAAATACCGCTCCCCGTCAAACAAAGCATGAAAAGGAATATGATGCAACACCCCGTGAGGAATGATGGTGAGCTGTGCCGAACCCAACATTTCGCGTATGGGCGCAACTAGAGCGCCATACAATTCGCCCAATACATGCCGCGCTGAATGTTCCAACTGCTGCATATGACGCTGGCTGAGCTTTTGACCAATATTAAGTCTGCGCCATTGCACTTCAAGCTTTTGGTGCAATCTTTGCACAGCGGTTAGCGAAGCCAGCTTACGAGTGACATGCAGTTCACCCGCAGTATATAAAAACGCTAATATCTCATCGCCAATGATATGGTAAACCAGTAGTGTAGTTGCCTCTGCAAGTTCAGGAACCAGGGTTGAGAAAGGCAAAGCCGCCATCATTGTGGGCGCATCTCCCTGATGCTGCGCCCTTTCCCGCTCAAAATTAGCCAATTGTTGTTCTAATGCAGTTGCCTGATGCAAAATTTGGCGCAAAGGATGCCGCCCGCGCCGCTCATCTTCCTGATCGTGCAACAACTGGTTATAAAGCAGGCTTAAATCTCGCTGTAACTGCTGCAGCTGTTGGGCATCCGCCGTGGGTAACGCAGCCTGTTGCCTATCAATGACACCGGCCATCACTTCAATCAGGGTGCGTGACTTTGCCTGTTCAGCAATGCTAAAGGCAGCCTCAATTTGGTTAGCATCCAAATAGAGGGCGATTAAATCGCTGTAGACAGGCACTTTATCCGCCAAGTAAGCAGTGCGGAAGCTGTCTTGCACAAGCGTGCCGCGCAAGGATTCGATATCCTGAATAGCATCTAGTAAATGGGACTCGGCCGCATCAAAGTTATTTTGTTTCCTGTAAAGCTGACCCCAGGCCGCGTTAATCCGATAGCGAAGGGGGGCGATGTCGAATTGCTCTAAAAACAGTTGCGCTTTCTCTAGAGCGGCTGTGGCCGCTGAAAGTTGATTATCGGCTAACTTGAGGTTTGCCAGCAGCAGAGCAGCATAAAATTTTTGTAAGGGGGCGGTTTGCTCGTGCAATTGTATTTGGGCGGCAATGATTTGCGCCTCGGCAATTTGGGGGGATCCTTGTGCAGCCGCAACTTCTGCCAGCGCTAATTGCACATGCGTTTGGAGGGGGATATTGCCAATCAATTTAAAAAGATTATGTGCCTGTTGGAGTTTTGTCGTTGCTGTTTCATAGTTGTGCTGCGCGGCTAAGGTCAAGCCCCAGCCCCAATAGGCTCGCGCTTGATCATAAGGTGTGTGGCTATTTTCTAAGTGAACAACGGCCGTTGCATACATCTCTTCCGCTTCAGAATAAAGATTAACAGCATAATAAGCATCTGCTAAATCAATCAACGTTGTTGACAGATCGTCCATCAAAGTGGCAGCCTGCTGATGAGCGCGCGCCTGCTGCAGAAAAGTTAAACTCTGCGCATATTCGCCACTCTGCAAATAAGCATACCCAACATTCCCCAATAAGTTGCCATAAATCAAAGGGCGTTCTGCGGCAGACCATTGTTCCTGGATAACCTCCCACTGGTTCAACATCTCGTTGAACACAGTGAGTGCGGCATCACACCGCCCCAGCATAAGAGAGATGACCCCGCGATCATTTGCAAGCCGCGCTTCTGTCATGCCAACAGCCTGATAATGCAGTTCCGCTGCTTGAAAACTGTCAAGCGCGGCCGTGTACTGCCCCAAACGGCGCTGGCAAATACCCCGATTGTGATACAATTTTGCCGCAATTGCCTGGTCAGCAGCTTCTGTCTCATCCAACTGTTGCAGCGCAGCATCAGCAGCAGCAATGGCTTCCGTAAGTGCTCCCAGTTTGCCCCACACCATCATAAGCCCCACTGTCACTCGCGCTGCCTCTTGCGCCTGGCCCACAGCAAGATAGGAGTCGCGGGCCGCTTCTATCAACTGGCGAGCGGCGACAAAATCACCCTGAACGGTGTAAATGCGCGCATTTAGGTATTGGGCTTGGGGAGCAAAGGCAGGCAAGTTGGCTGAGGGGGCGAGCGCGGTAATGATTGCCAACAATTGTTGCATTTCAGAGGGTAAATGGCCCCAATTTTGTTCGGCATAACGCAACAACGCATTCATACTGGCAGCATTCATCAAATTTTCTGCTTGCAAAAATATACGCTGCTCTGCCAGCGTGTTTAGCGCCAGCAGCATTTTAATCTGCCGATCTAAATCCTTGGAATCATTCATTTTGTTAAAAGAAGGTTGAAAGTGAGTCTAATCTTTAATTCTCATCAATTTGCAAAACAAGCGGATCAATCACCAATTCAAATTGGTTGTGGTTGAGAATAAGTTGACAGGTTCCGGGCTTGATGCCACTGAATACGAATTCGCCGAGGTCGTCTGTTTGTACCTCACCTAATACATACCCGTCCTGCAAGAGGGTTACTGTGCAGATGAAAGAGCGTACTTCTGCATTAAATAAAAGTTGCCCGCTGAGCGTGAACGTATCTGAAATCAGCATGATATCCAGGGCGACATCGGCTAACTCGCTGCTATACATGAGTTGGCGTGCCTCCATTTGGGCTGTGCGCATGGCTGGTAACATTGCGCTGTGGCTGTCAAAAGTGAGTGCAGCGATGAGGCGTTGGAACGACAACGGCCGTTTCTCTTGCACCGGTTTCTTTTGTTCAAACAAAGCAAGAAGATCACGATGCGTTGATTCTGTCAACGTCGGAAAAACAACCTGCTTACTAACATCGTAAAAAGCTCGCAGCCAGGTTACATCTGCATCTTCTGGGTTTCCGGCTATCCAAGCTGCTACCTGCTGCGCCTTTTCTGGCGCAAGCTGCCCTGAAAAATAATCTACCAGGGTTTCAAAACCAATCCTCTTGTTCATATAAACGTTTGCCTCACCTTATTAGTGTGACTTTGAATCAAAAAAGTACATTAGACGAAGTTATCAAACTTCTCTCGTCTGTTTCCCTAACCTGGATAAACCAGAAAAGATCTGCCACGAATTTCACTAACCTGTACTGAGCAAGGCCGAAGTATTGCACGAATTAAAACGACCTAAATTCGTAAAATTCGTGTCATTCGTGGCGAAAGTTCTTGTACAAAAAACAAGGACTTCATTGATAAGGTACTAAATAGACTCTAAATTTTTCCGCAACCGCTGCAGGCAGCGCGCCCGTATTGCGCCCATGCTGTTCTTGGCCAGCTTAAAACGTCGCGCTAAATTCTCATAAGAAGATTTTTCTTGTTCAAAATAAAGGGCAATGAGCAAAAGGCGGCAGCGCTCATCCAACGTTTGCAAACCCTCATGGAGCCATTCAAGTGCTTGCCAATCATTCCGCTTATCGTGAGTCACCAAGCCTAACGCGAGTGCACTTTCAGCCAGGTCTTGGGCTGCATTAACCTGTTCGTGATCATACTTCTCCATTACACGCCAACTGTTCCGTTTAGCAACAGTAATTAGCCACGCTTTAATGTTACTCTGGGCATGAAATTGACCCAGCCCTTCCAACAAATGCACAAACGTATTTTGAGCCACATCCTCCGCATCTGTGCGCGTGAGCCCATAACGCAGGGGGATTGACAAAACAAGGCGTTCGTAACGCGTAATGACTGTTTGCCACGCGCTCGTATCATGCTTTTGGCAGGCTTGAATCAATTCCCAATCACTTTTCATACAATCTATTACACGGCATTTTTGCTTAAAATGCAAGCAGGGTCATAAGCATCTCTTATCCAATTGAATCCAGTTGCAGCTCCCCAACCTAACCAATCAAACCAAAATGGAAACAGGGCTCTGGCGTTTTTGCTTCCAGAGAGATTTGTCAACTTTTCTCTCTGGAAGCAAACATGATTTCAAACAAAAAAATTGACAAATCTAATTTTCGCCAGCGTCCAGATGGAAAGAGCAAAGATTTCGCCAGTTAACGCATATTTTTTTCATCCGCGCAATCTTTGATGAGCCTCTTTTGGCAGCAAGTGTACTTTTTTCATCTAAAGCCGCACTTTAATAATAGTTGAATGGGAACACAATTAGGAATAAGTGTATGAGTACGAATCTACAGCAGTTTAGAAAAGTAAATAATTTGGTTACGCTGCCTGGTCAGTTAACAATTGATTGGTTTGGGTTGGGGACGTTTGTCCTACCATTCGTTTTATATGTGATGACCTTGGCTCCTACAATTTATAATCTAGATTCGGCGGAATTCTCAACGGCCGTTGCCACCGACGGTATCGTGCGTGCCACAGGCTATCCACTCTATCTGACACTCGGCAAATTGTGGACATATCTCCCAGTAGGTGACATCGCCTACCGGCTGAACTTGTTCTCCGCATTTTGCGGCGCAGGCACCATTTTTCTAGCTGAGCACATCCTGCGTCGTTTCCATGTAACCAAATGGCCACGAATTGGCGCTTTGGGACTGCTGATGACGGCGCCTTACTTTTGGGCCATGTCGCTCATAGCCGAGGTATACACATTACACACCTTCCTCATGGCAGGCATCATTTTATCCCTGCTGTATTGGAGTGAAAACCCTATCCCCCGCAAACTCTTTTTACCTGCTTTGTTACTATCTTTGAGTGCCGGTAACCATGCCGCCACCGTTTTGCTCATTCCTGGCTTTGTGTGGTTCATTGTCGTGACCGCGCCCAAACAGTTGATGCGTCCCAAAACCTGGCTGATCATTCTGGCTGCCGGATTATTGGGCGCAAGCATCTTTCTCACCATGCCCCTGCGTTATGCAGCCCAACCCGCTTTTAACTATGCAGGCGAATTTGACGCAACGGGCAGCTTTCAACCCGTTAATTTGCAAACCTGGGATGGGTTTTTATGGCTAGTGACAGGCAAGGCATTTGCGGGGCAGATGTTTGGTTATCAATGGGCTGAGGTATGGGGAGAAGTGACCGCTTATGGCGGACAGCTGTGGCAAGCTTTTCTGGGCATCGGCATTGGTCCCGCCATTTTAGGGGCAGTAGTCTTGCTTAGGCGAGATTGGCGCAAGGGCGGGTTTTTGCTGCTTCTGTTTGGGATGAGCGCGATTTTTTATATCAATTACCGCGTGATGGATAAAAACACGATGTTTTTGCCCACCTACCTCGTTTGGGCTTTGTGGCTGGGAATCGGATATCAAGTCTTGTTAAATGGGTTGGCACAGTCAAAATTTGTCAATGGAATTTCATCGGCATCGGTGCTGCGTGGGATTATGGCAACGGCCGTTGTTTGTGCCCGCCTTTGGACCTGGCAGCGTGTCGATTTATCCAAGGATTTTAGCACGCTTGCACAAAGTGAAGAAACGTTATCCCTTCTCGAAGAAAACGCCATTTTGTTGGGATGGTGGGATACCGTACCCGCCATTCAATATCTACAAATGGTAGAAGGGCGACGTCCAGATGTTTTAACCATTAATCGCTTCTTGATTAGTGGCGAGGCCATGAACAGCTTAATCGCAACAGAAATAAAAGATCGTCCAATTTACATCAACAGCCCTCCCTTAGCCTTCATTCAAGCAGAACGCGTGAAGCAAGTGGGCAAAGTTTATCAATTAATGCCGCCTACCAATAGTAGGAAAAGTAGAGAAATAGAATAAATGTTAAAAACGAAATTAGAACACAAAAGTCAATTAGGATATGTCATATTAGTTTTATTGTCAGGTTTAGCCTTCCTCCCTTTTGCCAGCTTAACGGCCGAAGAGCTAGGATGGCAGCTATACGCACAAATCTACAACCCCACATTAGATATTGACGAAGATAAAGGGTCGCCAGGCAGCAGTTTTTTGTTTGTGGGGGCCGGTTATCCGCCTAATACGACAGCCATCGTCTATATTGACGGCACCTATCGTGGGCAGTTAACAACAGATTCAGGCGGCAGAGCAGAATTTCTCATTCAGACTGACGCAGACGACATGCTTGATCGCTATTTCGTCACATTAACCACCGATTCAAACAACTTAGCAACCAATGATTTTCGTTTAGAAGCAGACGAGCCGATTTTGATGCCGCCTCCAGGTTTCAATGGGCCTGTTTTTAACCTGTTTGGCCAGCTGCCCTCTCTTTATCTACCGATTATTCGGTAATGCGGGAGTGAATGATTATGAACACAAGCTATCCCAATGAAGTGAAACGGCCGTTATTCGGCAAGTGGGTAGGCAGGTTAATGGCTGCCACGAGTGCCGCTGTGATGACCACGGCAAACATCGTCAAAGCCCGTAGTTTCTGGATGCCTCTGTTTGTTTTCTGTGTCACGCGCTTTGGCATTGCTTTCATCGCTTATTTTGCGATCATCGTTCTGCCTGCAAACAGCGACCCCATACCATACCACCTGCGCGGGACAGAGAACGTTTTTGTCGACGTGTTCGGCAGCCGTTGGGATACCGGATTCTACGTGAGCATTGCCGAAGAAGGATACCAATATGCAGCCAAGCCCTTCCCCTCCGTGCCCTTCTTTCCCCTTTTGCCACTGCTGATGAAAGGGGGCATGGCACTCGGCATGGATGCTGTCGCGGCGGGTCTGCTGATCACCAATGTGGCCTTATTAGCGGCGACAATTCTTTTGTATCAACTTGTCAATATGCAGTGGGGGAGCGCTGTAGCTGACCGCACTGTGTGGTATTTGTTAATTTTCCCCGTCGCCTTCTTTGGTTCAGCCATTTACACAGAATCGCTCTTTTTGTTGGGGGCCATTGGCGCCCTCTATACAGCCCGACGTGGGAAATGGTGGCTGGCAGGTTTGTTTGGGCTGGCAACGGCCGCTTCCCGTCTGGTAGGCATCATTGTTATCCCAATGTTGCTGTTCGAATGGTTGCAAAGCGAGCCACGGCCGTCGTTTTCAACACTTGGCGCAATCGGGCTGCCACTGCTTGCTCCCCTTGGCTTCATGCTTTACTTGTGGCGCAGCTTTGGAGATCCGCTCGCCTTCATATCAGCCTCTTCAGCCTGGGGGCGTGTAGCACAGCTGCCATCGGTGACCATTGCCAATCTGTTAGACCCACCAGCTCAAGGATGGAGCCAGGCCCTTCTGGCAGGACATATCCATGTCAATGATTGGTTTGACCTGTTAATGGTATTCACTTTTCTCAGCCTCAGTTTTGTTTTGTTGTATCAGCGTCGTTGGAGTGAAGGCGTTTTCGTGTGGTTGGGCATCATGATTTCCTTTAGTTCCGGCTTGTTGATGAGCCAACGACGGTACATGTGGGTGTTGTTCCCAATTTTTATCTTGTTAGCACGCTGGGGGCAACGGCCGTGGGTAGACCGGGCCATCACAACCTTTTCACTACTTGGTTTAGCATTATTTACCGCCCTGTTCGCCAACGGATATTGGGTAGGATAAATCTTATAAGGAGTTGTTCAATGAATCATAATAAACAGTTTTCATTCAAAATTATCACACGCGGCGTGGTGATAGCGATTATCTTATTGTCGGGAGTGGCATTTCTCCCTTTTATCAAGCTGCAAGCTGCACCTTTAAATTGGCAGTTGTTTGCCGGTGTATACCAGCCCGACTTGGATGCCGATCCGCATAAAGGGGCACCAGGCAGTGCCTTTCTATTTCAGGCCAGCGGCTATCCGCCCCATGCATTGGGCACCATCTACATAGATGGCACACCCATCGGGATGGTTTATCTAGACGGAGCCGGACGAACAGAGTTCGTGATTCAAACAGCGCCATCCGACCCGTACATCAGATATGATGTTACGCTGGCGACAGACCCCAACACCTTAGATTCACGCCACTTTGATCTGGAGGATGATGAGCCATTGCTGCCGCCCCCGCCCAACTTTGAGGGTGGCCTCTTTTTCATGGATGGCCCACAAAACCCACCGATTTTGATGGGGTCCCCAGCCACGAATGGTACAGAGATAGACTTAACATGGGTGGATTATTCCTACCAGTGCGGACATAAAGTTTATCAAAGTGCGCTCCCTTACTTCACGCCCAGCGCGTCAACGCTGTTGACCTCCCTGCCCCCAACGGCGCCATCCTATACAGCGTCACTGACAATTGGCACCCATTCTTATATTGTCATGCCCATTTCTTGTAATAGTTCTACAACGCAAGCAACGAATGAGATCGGCGTTGTCCAATTCATGTTAGAATAG
>CAYGMR010000193.1:0-9980 GCA_964350725.1 uncultured Ardenticatenaceae bacterium
ACTTTTTGGTGCAGTTGAATGGGCGGCATATATGCCAAACTTTGTCGCCTCTCTGCTGCTAGTGCCATTAGTAGGGGTGTTGGCCTGGCACTGGTATCGAGATAGTAAAACGGCCGTTTTCGCCGCAGCCCTTTTCGCTTTTTCCCCCCTCGCCGTTCAATTTAGCGCTTCCGCATTCATCGACCCGCTGCTCACATTTTGGCTGATCCTCTCCTTTTTTTTGATTAGCATAAAACGCCCAGGAGCCAGCGGCTTGATATTTGGCCTGGCGCTGGCTACTAAATATCAAGCCATCTTATTTTTGCCCTTTGTAGTTGGCCTGATATGGCTGTTAGATTGGCAAAAACGCAGCTGGTTACGGTGGATATTCGGCGTCATTCTGCCAGTGATAGGGCTCTTGTTTTGGGAATTTTTGCGCAATGGTGAACTGGCTTTATGGCATAACCAGATCGGTAATTTTGGTGGACTACGTTTGATTTGGTCATGGGAATTATGGCCCAGGGCTGCCGGTTGGGGGCAGCAAAGTCGCTTTGTCTTTGGGTCCTGGCTTATGGGAGGACTCTTTTTACTCAGCCAGGTCGCTTTATGGCTGCCACATTCTCGACCCAAAAAAGACACGGCCGTTGCCCGCCACATCTCTGCCCTCCTCACACTTTTTCTACTCGCCTATTTTTGTTTGCATTGGTTATTAGCTATCCCAATTTGGGATCGTTACCTCTTGCCCATTGTCCCTTTTATAACAATTTTATTCGCACATGGACTGGTGAGTTTGTTGCAATGGCTATCATTTTCCTTCCCACAAAACAAAATGCAGATGGGGGTAAAATGGGGATTGGGTAGTTTGTTGGGGCTTGTCTTGATCTGGTCGGCATGGCAGGGTCGCAACGGCCGTTACCCCATCGGCGGCCAAGAAAATGCAGACAGCGGCGCCTGGCAGATCGCTGATTTCTTAGCCGATGCACCCTATGGCACAGTTTTATATGATCATTGGTACAGTTGGCAGTGGCAGTATCATTTTTTCGACAAGGGCGTGTATGTCAGTTGGTTCCCACATACGACAGCACTGGTGGAAGATTTGACAGTATTCGGGAATGAAGGCGCACGCTTTATCGTCTTGCCCGATACGGCCGTTGGCCAACCTATGGTTGACCAACCTCCGGTTGACCAACCCCTTTTACGCGAACTAAAACAAGCTGGATTCGAGCTGCAACCCGTTTTCCACAGCGAATCAAATCCTGGTATCATTTTGTATCGGATAAAATCATGAAACCCTTTTCCCGCACATCCCTTCTCAGGCGCTTGTTGCCATTGCTAGCACTTGTTGCATTGGTTTTGTTTTTTTTCAACAAGCTGGCTTTCAGCAATTTAATCCTGGCGCGTGGAGATATGTTCCTTTATTTTTATCCTTACTGGGAAGCCGCAGCAGCAGCCTTACGCAACGGCCGTATCCCTTTGTGGAACCCCAATATCTTCATGGGTGCCCCCCTGCTGGCAAACAGTCAGGTCGGCTTTTTCTACCCCCTGAATTGGCCGTTTTGGCTGCTTTTAGAGACACCCTATGTCGTCAGCGCCAGCATCATCCTGCATATGGGCATTGCCGCCATGGGGGCTTATTGGGCAGCCCGCCGGGTGATGGGGGTGAGTATGGTTGGCGGGATGGTAACGGCCGTAACCTTCGCTTTAGGCGGGTATCTAAGCGCCCAGGTGGAGCATATCAATCAGTTGCAAGGCTTGGCATGGCTGCCCTGGTTCTTAGTTGTGGTCGGAAAACCCACAAAATCCGGTTGGCGTGGCACAATCGGCCAAGCGGCTGCGATTGCACTCTTATTCGCTTTGCAATTGCTGGCCGGACATACACAAACCACCTTCATCAGCGGCATTGCCATGGGTCTTTGGCTGCTGGCACAATTGGTAGAAAAACGTTTTTTACAGCCTCAAGCACATGCCCAATTCAAGGCAGGTTTAGGGCGATTTGTGCCACTAACTCTAGGAGCTGTTTTTGCTTTGCTGCTAGCAGCGATTCAACTGTTGCCCACATTGGAACTGACAAGTTTATCAAGCCGACAGGGTGGCTTAGCTGTCAATGAAGTTTTGTCTTTTTCACTGCATCCGCTGTTGATAACACGCTCATTCTTGCCCACTTATAATCAAGCCCTCTTCACTGAATATATGGCGGTTTTGCCGCTCAGCCTGCTGGCACTCGCCTTTATTGGTGCTTGGCGTTGGCGCAAACAAGCCAATGTCTTTTCTGCGTTGATGTGGGTTTTAGTGGGTGTTTTCCTGGCATTCGGTCTGTTTAACCCGCTTTATTGGCTGCTGGCACGTTTGCCCGCTTTCAATTTATTCCGTGTGCCGGCGCGTTGGTTGATCTTGTATGCGTTCGGCACTGCGATTTTGGCGGGTGTGGGTTGGGATTTGTTACGCGAGCGGTGCGTGGCCTGGCAACGGCCGTTGCGCTGGTTTTTCATCATTGTCATCGCGCTCATGGTCTGGGGTTTCTTGGGCAGTGTTTTGATCGGCATGTTGCCCACTGGTCCCGAAGCACCCTTTGAAATGCCGAATTGGATGACGGTTACTGGGTGGGTGCTGGAACTTGGCATCTTATTGGGCGTGTATTTATTATGCAGGCGGGGTGTGGGCAAACGGCCGTTACAACTCATAGTAGGCACCACCATCCTAGTTTCCTTGTTTGCTGCCACCCGCACCCATCCCTACAACAATCCGACCACGCCTGAAGCCTATTTCGACCTGCGGCCGCCCATCACACGTTTGATGACAGATACAAACCTACCTGCAGGTCGATTTTTAAGCCTATCAGATATTTTCTTTGATCCCGGCGATCAAGCAGAAATCAACAGCATTTATGCCGATCAATTATCCCCACAAGCGTTGTATGATTACATCATTGCCATCAAACAAAAAGAAATCATCAGCCCCAATTTGCCGCTTGCTTATGGCTTGAACGCAGTCGATGGGTTTGATGGCGGCATTTTACCCTTGCGCACATACAGCGAACTGATGCGGCTTATTCTGCCAGCCGGAACCACCACAACCGACGGCCGTTTACGTGAACAGTTAACGGCCGTGCCTGCAGCACGTTGGCTCGATCTATTTAATGCCACCCATCTCATCACTGACAAAACAGGCGACATCTGGGTCGATGGCATCTTTTTCGACCGCCAACATCCGGTCACATTGCAACCAGGCGCAACAGTTGCCGTCGGCAGCATTCCTGATTTTGAAGCCACAGAATTGCAGGTTTTAGCCACACATCTACCCGGCATGGCCACAATTCAAACAACAAATGGCACATCCTATGATTTAAGCTTTGCGTTCGTGCAGGATGGTTTATATCGTGCGGAAATGGCTGATCCCGCCACGCTCGAATTTATCCAACTAGCGGGATGTAACGAAACATGTGAAATTCAGGCACTGACCCTGGTTGACAGGCGCGATGATGCCTTTCAATCAGTCCTGCCCGGCAATTATCGTCTCATCCATTCAGGCGATGTAAAGATTTACTCAAATTTGGATGTGCAACCGCGTGCCTTTTGGCTATCGGATTGGCAGTGGCAGCCTGACAGCAGCGCGGCTGTAACAGCCATGCAAGCTGCCGAATTTGATCCACGCGAAACGGCCGTTCTGATTCCAAACCCATCTGCTCCACAACCGATGCCAAGCATAAAGCCGACATCTCCCGCGACAGTCAACATCATCAGTTACACACCTGAAAGTATCAGCATCCAAACCCAAAGTGAAAGTGATGGCTTATTGGTTTTGACAGATGCCTTTTATCCAGGCTGGCAAACGGCCGTTGATGGTGAACCTGCCCCACTATACCAAACCAATGGTATGTTCCGTGGTGTCTTTGTGCCCGCAGGAACGCATGAAATTGTGTTTTCTTATGAATCGCAGGGGATGGAGAACGGCCGTATTATCAGTTTAGTCGCGTTGTTACTTCTGCTTCTGAGCATAGGTTTTGTCCAACTAAAATCACAGCAAAACAGTTGACACTATGTTTGCACATTTCGCATAAGTGTAATTTTCAGCCACGGATTAACACAAATTAACACAGATTATAAATTAAATTCGTGAAAATGCTTCGGTTTCACTCAGCACAAGCCTGTGATAATCCGTGGCAAAAAGAAAAAACTGCAAAGATAGCGAGTTGACTCAACCCATATAAAGTTTATAATGTTTATAAACCTTATATGAGGAGTATATGCAATGGAAAAACAAATTGGAACCACCGCCTTACGCCAAAATCTAACCGATGTCATACAAACCATTCGCGAAGAAAAAGCAACCTACGTCGTCGAGACATTCGGCCGTCCACAAGTTGCCATCGTTGATTTAGACCAGTTTCGCCGCTTTCAGGCTTACCAAGAACAACGCGAAGCTTTTTTCGATTGGCTTGAAGAAACGGCTGAAACAAATGCAGCTCATAATGCCGACCTAAGTGAAGAGGTGATTTTGGCATTAATTGATCAGGCTCGCAAAGAAGTACACGCTATGCAAAGAGA
Organism: uncultured Ardenticatenaceae bacterium; assembly: GCA_964350725.1. Classification (GTDB taxonomy): domain Bacteria; phylum Chloroflexota; class Anaerolineae; order Promineifilales; family Promineifilaceae; genus JAACFF01. The sequence continues at coordinate 4,524 of CAYGMR010000193.1, forward strand.
TTGAATCATGATACGTGTGGTTATCGACACAAGCACCTTAGTCAGTTTTGCGCTGACTACTGGGGATATTATGTCGCAAGTGATTCGAGCTTGGCGTGCACAAGATTTTGAAATATTAACTTCGCCCAAGACACTTGCAGAGTTAGAAAACGTGCTGCAGCGCCCCCATATCAAAAAAATGGCACGTGTGCCAATTGAAAGATTGTACGTGGAAGTCTATAAATTCTCGCAGCGCCTTTCCGGACAACTTGTCATTGAAGCTGTTTGCCGTGACCCAGAAGATGATATGTTCTTAGCCTGTGCGGTGGAAGGCAATGCTCATTATTTGATTTCCAGCGACAAAGATTTGTTAACTTTGGGTCGGTATAAAGACATATGTATCTTGAATCCGGGTCAATTTTTGGTTGCATTACAGCTTTCAAAGCTTTCTAAACACGAAATTCAGGTACGTTATAGCCAGGAAACGTTACAGCAAATTCAAGATGAGCTATGTCTTGACCCTGAAACCAAATCGAAATTAGCGCAGTTGGCTTGAAGTGTCTTGTTTTATTTTCCTGAAAACGTTTGGATTGGCAGGAAGGTCTTTGACAGTGGCGGTTCTACGGGTTCCTCAATTTCCAGGAATACGGCCGTTACCACACCCCAATTGCCATCACTATCCTGACCGCGTACAAAAATCGTGTGTTTGCCGACTGGCCATTCTGAGGTGTCAATGGTCGCAACGGCCGTTTCCACCTTAGCATCAAACGCACCATCTAGCGCATCCATCGGCACACCAAGCGGAGCATTAGCCGCATCCCAAAAAGGCACATCCACATAATATTCAGCAGCCGCTACGAGCTGTGTGGGTTCCTCGCCCTCACTGTGATTGAAGCGTGAATCGTCCACTTGAGCTGTTAGATCAACAGGAATACCGGCCTCCACAACCATTTGCGACAAAGTTAGAGTAGCAACATCAGGACCCGCGGGCTGCAGATAGGGTCTGCGTGCAGTTTTAGCCGCATACAAAAATGCCTGTACATTATCTGGCAAAATCTGATTTTCAAATGTTACACAATCTTGAAAAAATGTCGTCCCAATCTCAAAATTAAAGGCAGCTACACCTAAATCTCCATACGAAAAGTCATCAGTCGTCCCGTCGGTAGGATACAAGCCAACTGCCTGGAAAGGTGCATAATTGTTAAAATAAGCCAATTTGCGCCCCAACGTTTGCAACTGAATGCCATTGGGCGCAACGGGATCGCCCCACCCCCACGGCCATAAAACCGACTGGCCATAACTATGCACATCTAAAAAGACACCCATCGCCTCGTCTGGCGCGGCCGCATCTAAATCGTCCGCACGTTGATCAGGGAAAATAGACCTTTCATACGCCTGTATCGCCTGCACTTCGGGTTCTGAAGCAAGTGCGGAGCCACGATAAGTGTCATCACATTGACTTGGGCTAGAGCCGTTACAACAACCCCACTGAAATTCAAAATTGCGGTTGAGGTCAGCGCCACGACTATTACTTGATGGGGAACAATAATTTTGATTTGTGTTTTTGCGCCAGAACAAACCGGTTTCAGCCTGTTTACGGCCGTCTGGATTTGCTTGCAATAATAAATGCACCTCGTGATAGTCTAAAAGCCAGGTAATATCAGCATCAACGCCATAGCCTGCCACTAATAATTCAGCGAAACGGGTGTTGAGTTCGGGCGGTGCGTATTCGCGTGGATGCAAACCAGTCATGATGAAGATAACTGGTTTGGGGCCTGGCAGGGTCTGGTTTGTCAATTTGAGTACCATCAAATCATAACCCGATTCGCCGCCTAACATTGTTTTTTCCCAACTATCACCAATGTCGTTCCAACTCGCCAAAGTTGGGTATGCGGCGGCGATATCTACGGCCGTTGCATACGTTTCTTCAACAGTGCGATAACAGGCATACCCAGGAATACCCCCATCTTGTGTGCGCGTGTGGTCTTTTATGGGAAATAACGCGGCTGTCTGCTCCAGATCGTTCTCTACACGAAATCCTAACGTTTGCAGTGTCTCTATTTCAGCTTGGCTGACAGCCGCCAGCAGATATTTTTCTGTACGGTCATTGAATTCAAAGATGTCAAAACTGTTCAGGATTTTGACCTGCTCCACATCTTCATAATAAACGCGCACAACAGAAACGGCCGTTGGCAATTCATCATCCAAGGGGGCAATACTCTGCAGCGGCGCAGCCCCAAGCAAGGCAAACAACACCAGGAACACAAGCACAGATAAACCAATCCAGAAGCTAAATTTTTTCATTGGGAAAGTATATCATAGCGCAGATTATTTTCTTGTATTGGCCTAAGGAAACCATAGGGCGTTTGCATAACGTGTTCTTATAGGCTTCTTTCGCCACCAATTGCACGAATTACACGAATTTTAAGCCTTGAAACCATCCAAATTCGTGTAAATTAGTGAAATTTGTGGCAGAAATCTGGAGCATGCAAACGCCCTGCAGGAAACCACAAATCGACAGCAAATCTTTGTTATAGTTCTTTTTGTGGTATACCTAAACCTCACATGGATGATTCTTTATTCCTGGTTTAGAATTTGTGCGCATATGTTGGGTATTATGCGTCTGTTGTTTACAATTGTGAGGCGTATTAGGAAAGAGGTACCATTATTTTGCAACGTGTAATCATCGTTTTATTGGCAGCTGGCATATTACTTACAGGGTGTGGCTTGTTGAGCGAGCCGCCCCAACCTGTGATACCAACACCTATCCCCACAGCACCACCCTTATTTAACGGTCTGGGCAGCAGTGAACAAGTTGTTGATCCTGTCAGTGACATTATTCCCGGTATCAATCCCGACATCGCTGGTTTAGTCAACGCTGTATCACAACAACAACTGATGGCCTATGTGCAAACCTTAGAGGGATTTGGCACGCGTAATTCTTTTAGCACGGCTGATAGCGAAACGCGCGGCATCGGTGCTGCCCGCAATTGGATTGCATCTGAATTTGAGCGCGTTGGCAACGGCCGTCTTAACGTCCAGTTTGATGAATTCACACTCAGCTACAATGGTTTGACTGCGCCGCAAAGCAATGTCATGGCAACATTACCCGGCACAGACCCCGATGGCGGCATCATTGTTGCGCTGGCACATTACGACAATCGCCCGCCTGATGTCGCAGATGGCTTCACCCGGGCCACCGGTGCAAACGACAATGCCTCTGGTGTCGCATTGTTATTGGAAACAGCACGCATTCTGAGTTCGCGTGAATGGAACCAAACCATCGTTTTCATCGCCGTGGCGGCTGAAGAACAGGGTACATACGGCGCACGTCACTACGCCCAAAATGCCTTTTTAGACAACCTCAACATTTTGGCAGCCATTAATTATGATACGGTTGGCGGGCGTGCTGGGATTTCACAATCAGTACGGCTCTTTGCGCCGGGCTATGCACAATCACCTTCAGGTGAATTAGGCCGCTATTTTGATTATGTGAGTGGTTTATATTTACCAACATTTCCCGTGATTATTTATGATGCGCTTGATCGTGAGGGGCGTTGGGGCGATCAACGCGAATTCATCAATGTAGGCATGCCGTCGGTACGGGTGATTGAATCAGAAGAAGACCCCGATCTAGTCAATTCGACTCTCGATACGTGGAGTTTGATCGATTACAGTTATCTACAAAAAGTCACACAGTTGAATACGGCCGTATTAGCCAACATAGCCGGCGCACCCGCCCCACCCAATCAACCCACAATTGTGCCCATGGCCGACCCTGGCGCCTATTTGCTCACCTGGCCAGTCAAACCGAATGTGGATGGCTATGCCATTTCATTCCGCCCAATTGATTCCTACAATTATCCCCCCTTCCGTTTTGTACGCGCCAATCGGGCTGGCAATGTGGTCTTAACAGGCTTTGACCCCAATATGACTTATGCAGTTAGCCTGGCTGCATTGGATGAAAATGGCAGTTTGAGCTACTTTTCCCCCGAAGTTATCGTTGGCCCTCCGATTGAAGCCCAGGAAGCCTCCGCCATTGTTGGTGAATAAAAATTTTCGCCACAGATTTGCACGGATTTCCACAAATTAGAAACAAATCCGTGAAAATCCGCGTTCATCCGTGGCAAAATTTAATCTTACTCAGTTGTTTCGATGGTTAATTCGCCTACGCCAGTCTCTGCACCGGGAGCAACACGTACACGCTCGGAGCCAATACCAAAGTCACCAGTCAACTGCGCCCAACTATCCTCGGTTTGGACAGTGATGACATACATGCCCGCGGGCAGTTCATCAAAGGCAAAATTGCCAGCATCATCGGCCGTCGTGGCTATGAAAAAGGGTTGATCTGAGCAGGGTGTGTCGCCATAGTAAAAACTAGCAAGTGATTCAACACACACTTCTACATTTGCATTGGCATACGGTTCCCCATCCAGCAATATTGAGCCAGTTAATGAACCAGTCTCTTTATCTTGTGGCTCAGGCAGCTGCGGGCCACCATTGACCACGCCAATCGAGTCAAAGCTATTGTCGATGAGGTCGGCGTTATCCATGCGGAAAGTGACCCATTCGCCATTGACATTGACATGTAATCCATATTCAGTGGCTGCCCAGACACGGCCGTTGCCATCTACAGCCAATGCATTGATTTGATTGCTGCTCAAATCACCAGATTCACGATTAAACAGTTCCCAACCCGAACCATCATAGGCGGCCGCACCTTCGCTATAAGAGCCGATCCAAATGGTACCATCAGGTGCAACCGTCACAGCTTGCAGTACATAGAGATCGTCATTTTGAATTTCTTGCCACTCACCGTCAACCAGTGTCAACAAACCGTCACTATGTGCAGCAATGGGGTTGCCAGCATTGTCAATTGTGATGCCATCAAAGAAATATTTATCATTAAATCCCGAGCCAGTGCTGTAGATAGTCCATTCTGAGCCATCAAACATGGAGACATTGTTGGCAGTCGCCACCCACACATTGCCCTCAGGATCAAGTTCAACACCTTCTACCAAACCTGTGGCATCATTGGGAGCCTCAAACTCTTCTGAAGCATAGGTTGTCCAACTGCTGCCATCGAAATGGCTGGCCCCTTCAAAATGGCCTACCCAGAATCCACCAGCGGGATCACAAGCGACATCATCGGCACTACTAAAACCCCAATCGCTTTCATATTCTTGCCAATCTTGGCCATCGAAGGTACTAATGCCGCCTGTATGCGCGATTAACATGGTGCCATCTGCACACACATCCATGGCGGTGATGTAGTCGCCACCTAAAGGCGAGTCGTCGCTGGTCATATTGACCCATTCACCAGCAGCCGATAAACAGGTAAGCCCTGTGCCGGTGGTTCCAAAACAAGCCATACCAGCATCACTGTTGGCTTCCCCGGCAGCTAACTGCATTTCTGCACCACTGCTTTCTGTGCCACTGCTTTCTGATTCGGTTTCTTCTGTGACGGGTTCTGCACTA
>CAYGMR010000194.1:0-963 GCA_964350725.1 uncultured Ardenticatenaceae bacterium
TTCCCCAATTCGCAGTAGCCATCCTCAGCTGATTTTATTGCGGATAGTGCCGATGTTTTCGACACTGCATTCGATGATGTCGCCAGGTACGAGGAATTCGGGCGGCGTGCGGGCGAAGCCGACGCCGCTGGGCGTGCCGGTGGCGATGATGTCACCGGGTAAGAGGGTCATGCCTAATGATAGCTGGCGAATGGTTTCGGGGATGTCAAAAATCATCTGATTGGTGTTGCCGTTTTGTTTTTCAACACCATTGACTTTGCAGGTGACTTGCAGGTTATGGGGATTGGGGATGGCAACGGCCGTTACTATCCAGGGACCAAGGGGCGCCGATCCATCCAAGCTTTTGCCCTTGAAAAATTGTTTGTGTTGGCGTTGCAAGTCGCGTGCCGAAACATCATTCATGACTGTATAACCAAATACATAGTCAAGCGCATCAGCGGCAACGATGTTTTTACCCTGGCGGCCGATAATGATTGCTAATTCAGCCTCGAAGTCGATTTTGGTGGAAACGGCCGTGTCATAAGGAATATCCCCATAGGGGCTGTTGATGGCGGTGGTGGCTTTGTTAAAGATGATCGGGAACTCGGGCAGTTCATGTTTGTCACCCCATGCTTCGTGTGATTCCTTGGCATGGTCGGCGTAGTTTTTGCCCAAACACATGATATTGCGCAGCGGTTGGGGAATGGGCGCTAACAGTTCCACATCTGCGAGCTGTAAACTGTGGTCTGCCTGGTCGATGATTTTTTGGGCTTGTGACAAACCTGCTGGCCCCATTTGGATGAGTGTGAGCATGTCGGGCGCAACGGCCGTTAATGCCACCACCCTTTCTTCGTCATTGACAGCCCCAATTGTGATTTCATTATTGTATTGATACGTTACTAATCTCAAAAGATTTTTCCTTTTTTTGTAAACTAGATATATCAGCTTGCTGTGGCCGGTGTCCTCACCGTGACACCAGCCGGC
>CAYGMR010000194.1:1063-6235 GCA_964350725.1 uncultured Ardenticatenaceae bacterium
TCGGTCAGGAGACACGGCCGGAGCATCTGAATAGTTTTTTGTAAACTAAATCCATCAGCTTGCTGTGGCCGGTGTCCTCACCGTGACACCAGCCGGCTCGGTCAGGAGACACGGCCGGAGCATCTGAATAGTTTTTTGTAAACTAAATCCATTAGCAAATTGACAATATTTTGTCGATGTTGGCGCATAAGCACCTACCGCCTTCCAATTACTTCTGCCATGTTGCGACCTAAGAAAACCTCTTCGGCAAAGGCTGGATTTGATGCTGAAGCCACAAAATAGGTCACTCCTTGCACGGTGGGACGTGCTTGCAGCGCATGCCAGAATTTTAGATATTGCTGTGCCTTCGTGTAGGCACGCACGCCACCTTTGTTGTTACTTGCTTCGGTGATCCAAATATGTTTATAACGGAAACGACTGATGTAATCATCCAATACGTCCAGCGCTTTTTCCATTTTGTAAACTTTTGACCAATAGAGATGAATGCCCAAGCCATCGGCTGCTTCTACAGCCTGACGACTGGCCTCAACAAAGCGGATATGATCATGTTTTTGATTGCGCACATCGCTGCCAGGAGATAATCCGGGATAGATGAAACGCTCGCTTGGCAATGCATTGCGATAAATACGCAGCAGTTCGAGCCACCATCTGGCAAATTCGCCCCCATCTGCCCAAGAACTGCCCAAGCCTTCAACGACAAGATTCGGTTCATTGTGCAGTTCAATCACGACATCGCGCCCTCGTAAAATAGCCAACGTGCGGCGCATATCATTGATGGTGTAATCAAAGAACTGTTGTGGTGTGATGCGACGGCCGCCAAAATCGAGGAAGGCGCGCACGATCCAGCTTGCATCTGGATGCGCAGCCGCTAATTTTTGGACAGCTGCGGGATCGTGAAACGAGAGCAGTTTGATGATGCCCGGTCTGAAGGCAGTAAATGTGCTGATTTCAGCGTCAGAAATGGTTGGATCCGCTGAGGCATGTAGGCCGATGTCAGCGGATGCCAGGGGAGTCGGATCGGGATTGGGGTGGCTGTCGAGTATGTTTTTGGGGATATCGCCCGCGCCACCCGTGCCTGGGGCAATTGCTCTGGCGGCATCAAAAGGTGGTTGTAGAATGTTGTCATCGACGCGGATGGGTGTGTATTCACCTACAGCTGACCCCGTCACAATGACTTCTGAATCGGCAGGGACAAAGCCGATATTGGCGGCGGTACGATTGGGTTTGTCGCGTAGATTGATGCCGTATGTGCCCGTAACGGCCGTATCGCCAGCAACTGTCATCTGTGTCGAAAACCCCCAGCCTGGGGTTGAATCGTGAATGGGTTTTTCATCTGGTGGCGGCGAATCTGGTAGGTTTACTGGTGCGCGCATATCGCTTAGCTGAACACGAATGGGTAGATATTCGCCAACCTGATCGCCGCGCACTTCTACAGTGGAACGGCCGTTGACTAAGCCGATATTCGTCGCATCACGGTTTGGTTCGGACCGTAAATTGATTCCATATTCACCGACAAGCGCTTGATCGCCAATGACTGTCAAATAATTTGCATAACCCCAGCCATCGACAGTGGCCACCGTTTGGGGTGGTTTGGGTTGTGGTTCTTCGATGGGGGGCGGAGGCGGATTTTTTAGCGCTCTGGTGGGAACTTTGACCGGTGTGAAATTGACATGCGGGTCGCCCGTGACGATGATGACTGTGCCGCCAGGAACCAGGTCGATCAATTCTCCTTTAGCGGATGGTTCTGCGCGAAGATTGACGCCACCTGGGCTGACTTGTGCCAAAGTGCCATTGCTGACGATGCCTTTGTTATAGACCCAGCCCTCTGTGAAAGGACCCGACGGCCGTTCCCACCCAATGATGCGCATAGCAAAGGGGGTTGGGTCGATGATTTTGCCCCAATCGCCGTTGTCGGCATCATCTTTTTTGAGCGTCAAATGCAGATGTGAACCAAAGCTGTTGCCTGTGTTATCAGCGATGCCGATTTGCTGCCCGCTTGTAATTTCATCACCCTCAGCAACAAGCGCCTCGTCCAAATGGGCGTAGATTGTTTCATAACCATCATCATGGGAGATACGCACATGTGTACCATAATTATGACCCGTTGGATCTGTGTTGACCATCTTGACCTGACCCGGCGCGACGGCAAACACTTTGCTGTCAGATGGGGCGCGGATGTCTAACCCTTCGTGGCCTGGTAAGCCAAATTGGGCATAATTTTGTGGGTTGGCTCCGAAATGTTGGGTAATGGTCTGAAATTCGGTGGGCCATGCCTCAAATTTGAAACTGCTCATGAGACACTCCTTTTAAGTGCGGAATTTGGAATGCGGATTGCGGAATGAAGTTCAGCAATCCACGAATTCTGTTGTAGTTTACATAATTATTTTAATCGACGATTAGTTTTTCAAATCCTAAGGGTACCATTTGGAACCAGGTGTTGCCAGGGGCTAAGGGGATGGGATTGCCATCTTCATCGTAAAAGGTAAGCATATCTTGGGGGTCCCACCGTTCCCAATGGCCATCAAAACGTTGGCCGTCGCGGAAAATTGAAGCAGGGCCTTCACCCCAAATTTGGATTTCGATGGAATGGGCGCCTTGTCCGACCTCGGTTTCCATGATCCAACTTTCGACATGGGGTGCTGAAACGACTACGATATTTTTGAAGTTAACTTGTTCGTCGTAATTTGCATCTAAATGCCGTTCACCATCTGTCCAGCGATAGTAACGGCCGTCGCCTGAATCATACCACCAGAAAGCATCATTCCCACTGTAACGAATTTCGATTTCTTTGGCTGGTGTGCCACCTGCGGCTGGTTCTTCACTGAAAACCATGCTGTTTTGCAGTTGTGGGGCGACATCCAAGCCGCGTTCTTGCAGAATGGCACGGATACGTTCGGTGTTGGTGAACATCGTATGCCAAAAATCGACCTCTTCTTCCCCTTCTACTTGTTCGGGATAATCGCGATAATAGCCGCCATGTCCGAAATCGGGTGAGACGATGCGGTCGAACCAATCAACCAAGGCGAAACGATCTTTGTTGCCGCCGGCCGAGCCAGAATAGCCCAAAGCCGAATCATACATGACTGGGATTTCAAAGTCGAGGATGCGTGCACTGCGGATGGAGCCGACGGTGTGGGCATCTTGGCTATAATAAACGGCCGTAAAGCGCGTCGCGCCACCCTCAGCCAAATGTTCAAAGACAAGGTCCGCGCGGTTGAGGCCATGCTGCGGCCGTACCAGCGGTGGGTAGTTAGAGATTTTTAGCGCGATGGGACGCCGATCCAACACAGCGGGATCGTCCACAATTTCGCCTGTGAGCGGGTTCATATCGTCGGGGAAGTTAGACAGGTCATACCAGCCATCTGGCAAAGGCGTGGCTTCTGCTTCTGGTGTATCAGTTGCTTCGATCGTTAAAGTTGGTTCTTCAGTTGGGGGGATGGGCGTGTCGGTTGGCGCGGGTGGTTCTGTGGGTGACGGGGTGTTTGTGGCGGGAACGGCCGTAGCTGTTGCTTCCACAGCTTCTTTTATGATAACTTCCGTCGGTTCTGTTTCTGCCAGAGTTTCAGTTGATGGCGTAGATTCGGCATTACAGGCTGCAAGAAATAGCAGCATACAAACAGTAAGAAAAATTAATATTTGTTTTTTACTTTGCATAGTATTTTAATCCATTAAAAAGAGATATACCTCGAAGACCCCAAGGGTTTGTTCTGAGTCATCAAGCTTTCCTCAGCTGCAAATCCTTAGGGTCTTTCATAACAATACGATCCTACAACATTCCTATGAAGATGCCAGCATCCATACCCACCTTTTTCATGACGAAATAATCTTTTTGCCAATATCTATTCACGATCTTTGGTAGGGGCGAAGCGATTGCACATGGCATTTAGAATCCAGTAGGTATTGGTCATCCAATCGCTTCGCCCGCATTGGATAATCATTTGTGATGGCTAAAGCGGGTCAGGCAATCGGGAGACAAGGCTGTTTGGCTACGGCTGTCATCTTTCTCGATTGCCTGACCCCTACCAAATATCAGGTTAGATAGATTGTCGTCGTTCTTGTAACAGTCCCCAACCGTTCAAGCCCAGCGCAATAACAATCAACAACGCCATGATGATAAAAGTATCGCTTAAAGCGGCGAGTTGGATGGGGATGGGGGCACTGGTGGCGCCAGCGGGTGGTGTGCTTCCCAGGTAATTGGTGACACGACCTGCCCACAACGCGCCCAGCAGCGAGATACCGATGATCTGGCCCAGTGTGCTGCTGACGCCTAATCAGCCAAAGACTACACCCAGCCGGCTAACGGGTGCCGCACCCATGACAGCACTGTTATTGGGTGATTGGAATATGCCCATGCCTAAGCCCAAGGCACCCACGCCCAAAGCAAAACCGATTAGATTGGTGTTGGCGTTAAACCGACTCATGAGCAAATAACTCGCAATCACAACAACAAGGCCGATGATGGAGATTGGACGTGTGCCCCATTTGTCGGAAAGCGAGCCTGCCAAGGGCGCGACACCACCAAGAAATACGGGGATAAGCGCCATCATCAGACCGACTTGCCGCGGTGAAAAACCGCGCATGTCATTGAGGTAAAAAGGCAAAAGCAAAGTTGTACCCGCTATGGCAATGAAAACGAGTATGCCCATGGTCAGATTGATACTGAAGATGCGGTTGCGAAACAGTTGCAGATCGATCATGGGTTCGGCCGTATGGCTTTCAATCCATAGGAAGAGGGCAAAAATCAGAGTCGCGCCGAGGAACAATGACAGGATGGTTGGGTCGGTAAACCCGCGCTCCTGTCCCCAAGTGAATGCGAGCAGTAGACACAACAAGCTAAAAAACAATGTCGCTGCACCAAGAAAATCAAACTTTTGTTTTGCGCCTGGCTGTGTATGGGGAATAAAACGTAAGGCTAAAAAGGTGCCGATGATACCGACGGGCAGGTTGACGAAAAATATCCAGTTCCAGGCAAAATCATTCAGGATGAAACCGCCCAATGTGGGGCCGATGATGATGCCGATGGAGACAAAGGTGCCGTTGAGACCAATCGCTTTGCCGCGTTCTTGCGGTGGGAAGGCTTCGGTGACGATGGCCATGCCCAGCGCCAACATCATGGCTGCGCCCACAGCTTGCACGACGCGGAAGCCGATTAGCCAATAGATACCGGGTGAT
>CAYGMR010000194.1:6245-9075 GCA_964350725.1 uncultured Ardenticatenaceae bacterium
CAGAGTACAGAACCAATGGTGAAAACAACGATGCCCGCTGTGAATAATGGTTTTTTGCCCAGCATGTCACCGAGACGGCCGACACTCAATAGCAGGGTGGTTTGGGTGAGTAAATAGGCCAGGATAACCCATTGGACAGTGGCAAAGTTGGTATCTAGTTCGCGTACCAGGCTGGGCAAGGCGACATTGACGATGCTGCCGTCGATGGTGGAGAGAAAAGTGCCGATGGCCACGGCCGCCATGACAAACCATTTTTTATCGTAGTTGACTGTAGAATTTGCCATGGCGAAAGGTAACCTCAGACGGAAAGGAATTGTGTGGAAATTAGGTGGGGGTGTGGCTCGGATAAAAGGAAACGCGGATTTTTGCAGAGCGTGTCAGCCGTGTCATTCAGAGCGGAGCGAAGAATCCCAAATATCCGTGCAAATAAAATGGTTGATGGAACAATAAGCTGGGATATGTTTTTTAGTTCAAAAGGCATGTTTGTTTAACTGGCTCCTAGGGATTCATCACTCCGCTTCGCTATGTTCTGAATGACACATGTGTTTATGGAGTGATGACGAGTTTGCCTTTAACGTCGCCGCTTTCCAGACGTTTGAGGGCGGTGAGACCTTCTTTGAGTGGGTAAATGGTGTCAATGATGGGGTGTAGTTTGCCGTCCCAAATGAGCTGCATGACGGTGGCGTAGTCGGCGGAAGTGCCCATCGTGCTGCCGATGATGGTGAGCTGTTTGCCAAACATGAGGCGGTTGTCGAACTCAAATGTGGGGCCGCTGGTATTACCAACGGTGAGTAAACGGCCGCCCCGTTTTAATGCCCGCAGTGATCCAAAATAAGTCGCTGCGCCTACATTATCGACGACCACATCAACCCCTTGGCGTTGGGTTGCTTTGAAGATCGTTTTGCCCCAATTTTCGTTGTTGCGGTTGATGAGGACGTCAGCACCCAATTCTTGCGCTAAGGCCAGTTTTTCATCTGATGAACCGACGACATAGATGGGGCCTGCTCCCGCTAGTTTGGCGATTTGGATGGCCGCTGTATTGACACCGCCACCCGCACCAACGATTAACACCGATTCACCTGCTTTGAGATTGCCACGGGTGATCAATGAATGCCAGGCGGTGACGAAGACGAGCGAAGCGGCGGCAGATTCTGCAAATGTGGCATGGTCAGGCATTTTGAAGAGATTGCGGGCGGGTACGGCCGTATATTCTGCATAAAAACCATCCACATGTTCACCCAAAATGGCAAAATCATCGCACATATTATCCTGACCAGCCATGGCAAAAGCATCGTGGCTGTTACAAATCGTCGGATTGACAGCCACGCGATCGCCAACTTCAAATCCTGTCACCTGACTGCCGATTTCTGCGACGACACCTGCGCCATCACTGCCCATAATATGTGGCATTTTTAGGTTCAGCCCCGGCCACCCTTGCAGCACCCATAAATCCAACCGATTCAGTGCCGCCGCTTGCACTTCGACAAGCAGTTCATTGGGTTTGATGGCCGGTTTTTCTACATCAGCGATATGGACCTTATCTAAATCGCCATGTTCGTTAAAAACGATTGCTTTCATTGGGTGACTCCTTCAAAATTAGGACACTGATAAACGAAGTTTTTCTCATATTTACAGATAAAACTCTGTGCCCTCTGTGCTCTCCGTGGTGAAACTAATTGTCCCAAACCTCATCAAGGTTGTCTTTGTAATAATCAAAAACGCCAGCGAATTCCAGAATCTCTGGGTCTTGGGTGGTGGTTAGGAGCAGGTCGAGCAGCAGACGCACGGCTTCATCGTCTTGCCCGTCGCTGTAATAGGCAAGGGCCAGGAAGACGCGGCTGCTGTTGTTATTGGGGAACTGTTCAACGGCTTTTTCTAGGGTGGCAACGGCCGTACTCATTTCCCCCAATCCGCGCTGACAAACACCAATACAAACCATACATTCTTCCAGACTGTCACCATCCAAACCCGCATCAATCGCTTTTTGATAAAAACTTAAGGCGATACGAGCCTCTTCCAAGACATCATAAGCACCGCCAACTTCAAAAAGCACCTGGGGGTCATTTGGATATTCATCCAGCAATTTTAATAATAATTCTTGGGATTCATCTAATTCATCTGCATGCCGTAGTTCTTTGGCTTGTGCGATGGTCTCTTCTACATTCACTTTATTTCCTCGGTAGATTATTTTAACAGTTCAGTTAGTCAGCGTGTCAGCTGACCAGCTTCACGCTGAATTGCTTTATCTGGCAATGATAGGTTGCACTATACATTTTGGCAATAAATAACCATCAGTTTTCTAGGTTAACTTGCTGAAATGCTGAAAGCCGCTGCACTTTGAACTCGCCAATCCTGTTTTTGTACCTCTTTTCTTTAATAAAGATTTGCCAGGTTTTGGCAAACTTGTTCACAATCCACGCGTGGTAGAAACTTGGCAAATCTGTGGTATATTTCTCCACATCGAGAGGAAAACTGTTGCCTACAGTTTTTGTTTTGAAAGAAATCGAACCTTTGGAAAAAATGAAGGAAAAATCAATGAAAAAAAAGAAAACGCCGTTAGTTAAACGGCCGTTTATCCGCATACTTATCATTTGGGGAATTCAAACAGTTGCTTTGATCACCATGGGTCTGCTTATGGACAGTGTGACGATAGACGAGCCCCGAACGGCCTTGGTGGTAACGGCCGTTATTGGTTTGTTAAACGCGCTGCTATGGCCCATCCTCAGCTACGTCTTGGTCCCCTTTGCCGTATTAACATTGGGGATCGGTGCCCTGCTTATGAACGGCTTAATTGTGTGGCTGGCATAAGAACTTGTAACCGGCTTTTCTC
>CAYGMR010000194.1:9085-9960 GCA_964350725.1 uncultured Ardenticatenaceae bacterium
TGCTTTCTGGTTAGCAATTGGCATGGCGATTATCAACATTATCCTCAGCACCTTATTGACGATTGATGATGATCACTCCTGGAGCCGCAACCAGGTCAAACGGCGCATGAAGCGCATTGCAAAACCAGAACCCACAGATATTCCCGGCATCTTCTTTTTGGAAATTGATGGCCTCGCTAAGCCTATTTTAGAAAAGGCACTTGAAGATGGCTACATGCCCAATCTCAAACGGTGGCTTGATGCAGGATCGCATGTGATCACCGGTTGGGAAACAGACACCTCTTCCCAAACTTCGGCTAGTCAGGCAGGCATCTTACACGGCGATAACAGCAATATTCCCGCCTTCCGTTGGTTTGACAAAGAAAAAGGCGAAATCGTGGCTTCTAGCGACACCAAAGTGCTGCCACTTTTGGAAGCCGAACACTCCAATGGCAAGGGTCTCCTTTCAAATGATGGCGCCAGCCGAGGCAATTTGCTTTCAGGTGATGCGCCTTTTGTCATGAATACCGCCAGCACTTTGCTGGACCGTTCTCGCTTCCATACTTCAGAGTTTCAGGCTTATTTTGCTAATCCTTATAATGTTTCTCGCACCTTGCTGCTTTTCTTGTGGGATGTGATATTGGAAAAGAGGCAGTTCCGTAAAGCACACAAAAACAAGGTCCAACCCATTCTTGACAAACATCATCGTGGTGGCACCTACCCCTTGATTCGTGCGACGATGACTGTCTTGATGCGCGAACTGAATATTTATACATTGTTAGGTGACATGTTTGCCGGACGACCGTCAGCCTATGCTACTTTTGTGGGGTATGATGAAATCGCGCATCACTCTGGCATCTTGGATCCCGGTGCTTTTGATATTTTACACAAAATGG
>CAYGMR010000195.1:0-238 GCA_964350725.1 uncultured Ardenticatenaceae bacterium
TTGAAGGATTTGGATGAGTGGGAGGGGTATTTGAGGGAACGGCCGTAAACAACCGCACTATGTTTGCACTTTAAGGAATCTGTAACGAATTAGCGCAAATTCTTCGGATTGCTAATCCGATTTACATTGGAGAAATTAGTCATCTTAGGCGTTCTGCAATTGAGGTAGAGGAGCTTGTTGAAAGGAAAAATCCAGGATATTTGCGGTATCTCGAGCATGTTCCAATGTAATGGCAACC
>CAYGMR010000195.1:248-9924 GCA_964350725.1 uncultured Ardenticatenaceae bacterium
AACCCTAATGCATTTGACGAAGACAATGACAGCCTGACCTACGACTTCATCACGCCCCTCCAAGATATTGGCACCCCTGTGACCAATTACGAGCCGGTCACCATGATTGGCCCGGGCATTGGCAACCAAATTGCCATCAACGTCCATATCTAGAAAAGTATTCTGATTGATTTCCTGTGTGTCAACTACTTCCTTATCATTTAATTGAACGTATAGCGTATCTGTTTCGGCAAAATAACGAATTTTCAAGATGTTTTCTCCTTAAACCTGCGGTCAAAAAAAGCATTATGTACTGTTTCACCATCCGCTAATAAAATAATGCGCAGGTATCTGCCTTCGGCTTCTGTAATTTTTGCCCAGCGCCGGATGCGACCATCTGTCTGGGTTTCTTGATGAACGGGATTATTGATAACATACCAAATCCACTCATTTTTGATAAACGACCGATCTGAGCGGGATTTCATATAATTGAAATAATCAGTGGTTTTGAACAACATAGTCACTCATCACAAATTAAAATCAAGTATAACATGAAATAAGTAACCAGACAGAACAACCTTTATGCAAAATATATTTTTTGATGGATTGCTTTACGGTGGAACGGCCGTATTGATCCCCAAAAATCATGTACCTGCTGTTTTTATAAACCCTGTCAATAATCGTACAAAATCTACACAGGTTTTTATGAATGTTGGTTTGTCAGCTCGAGCAAATCCCATAAGTTGCCATATAAATCTTCAAACACAGCAACCGTACCGTAAGAAGATTTTTTCGGTTCGCGCACAAAGTTTATGCCTGCTGCCAACATCTGATTGTAATCACGCCAGAAATCATCAGTGCTGAGGAATAGAAAAACGCGACCACCGGTTTGGTTGCCGATAAACGCTTCTTGTTCTGGTTTGGAGGCACGGGCCAACAAGATAGATGATCCAGTTGATCCTGGCGGCGCGACGACGACCCAACGCTTATCTTGTTCGGGCTGGTAGGTATCTTCAATTAATGTGAAATGCAGTTTCTGGCAATAAAATTCGATGGCTTCATCGTAGTCGCGCACGACAAGGGCAATATGAATGAGCGCTTGTTGCATGTTGTCGTTATCCCTTGGTTTGAATCCACTTTTTGATGGTTGCATACACATCAGGATGGTTGAGGAGGTCGATATGATTCATATCACGGGCGATGAATTGATGGTCATCAGGAAACCAAAGATTGAAGCGTGCATTTTTGTGTTGACCTAAGGCACTTTTTAAGGGGACAAGGCCATCTCCAATTAAGTCACCTACGACTTTGTTTTCTGGTTTTTTGGTGATGGCAGCGATTGTATAACAAGCCACACCTGGCGGCAGCGGCACCGGCGTGCGCTGATCTCCCGCAAGTTCAAACCTGTCACGGCCGTGCCAATCTTCTTCTACGATAGTGCCATAACGCAGGTCAGTAAAGCCACTGCTGCGGATTTTGCCCAGGCGTGAAAAGGGGATGCTGTAGGGGCTGATGGTGAGGATGTTGTCGATCCAGTTGCCTCCTTTTTCCAGGGGAGCGCCGTGATGGGGCGTGCCCAGGAAGATGAGTTTTTGCAGCTGGTTGGGCCAGGAACGGCCGTTTATTCTTCCATAATGGACAGCACTACGCGCCACAAGCCCACCCATGCTGAAGGCAATAATCGTGAAGTTTAGGGGGTGGGGTGTTAAGTTTGTGAGGGATTCCAGCAGTTTAGAAAAGGAACGGCCGTTTTCAGAAATATGTAAACCGCTGTTGTAATGCAGATAAAGCGGCACATATCCTAGTTCGCTGGCTAGCGCTGCCCCGTGATCATGCTCTTGCCGGTTCCATTGTAAATCATGCATACAAGCGCCATGCACCATGATGACTAGTTTGCCATTGGCCTGCTGCAAAGTGGTGGCCAGCGCTTCGGGTGTCAACGGTTTGCCATCTCGCCGCAGCTGCATATCGATAGCGAGCGGATTGTCACTGGCGACAAGAT
Source organism: uncultured Ardenticatenaceae bacterium (assembly GCA_964350725.1). GTDB lineage: Bacteria > Chloroflexota > Anaerolineae > Promineifilales > Promineifilaceae > JAACFF01. The sequence continues at coordinate 2,230 of CAYGMR010000195.1, forward strand.
GATCGCCGATAAAACCGTTTAAGGCCGCGAGTGCAGCTTCCCGCCCAGGCGGTGAGTCTACCGCGTCGAGATGGGCATTGAGATAGCTTAGCGGCATATCGATACTTTTACCAACGAGTTTGGTGACATCACGAATATTACGATAGACCATCCCCGTGATGCCCTTTGTGCGTTTTTGTTTGGGTATATCAGGTTTGGCGGCGGGTGATGGATGGGTTATGGAATAATGTAATGATTCAGCGATGTCAGTGACGCCAAGAATGGCGTCTATGCTCAACTGGCTTACGCCTTGCAGGTCTGTTGTTATATTTTTCGAATTTGAACGCATGAATCTTGTTGCCTTATTGATTAATGGAAGCATGGATCACCCTCCATTTGGGTGATTAGGAATGTGGATGACAGGCTTTGTGCAGATGATAACTCGGATTGCCCAATAAAATCAGCTTAGAAATCCACGTAACATTTTGTTGATTGTAGCGGGTTGTTCCAAATTGGGTAGGTGTGCTGCGCCAGCTATTTCCTGGCCGTCGGCAGCTGGAATAGTATCGAGAAGATAGTGACAGCGTGATTTCATATGCGGAAAATCAAGTTCACCCCACATTACAAATGTAGGCAGTAACAAGCCGGATACTTTTTCATAAGCAGATGTAGGGTCTATTTCCTTGTCGAGGTCTGGTTTTTCTAAGGCTATGCCATTCATATCAAAAAAGAGGTCTCGCACTTTGTCTTTAACCCGTCCCGCAGGGCTGGTTGGTCCATCAAGCCATAAATGGGCTTCAAGTTCGTTGATGCGCGCCAAATCATCCGCTTCTTCGGCTGCATCCAGGGCATCCATAACTGCCTCAATATCTGCTGAGAACGTTGTGGGTGCCGGTGCGCCACTAACCGCTGGTGCAATCAGCACGAGTTTGGTCACACGCTGTGGATAGGCAAGGGTGAAATCAATCGCGACCCGACCGCCCTGTGAGCAGCCAATTAATACGGCCGTTTCAACACCAAGTTGCTCGAGCAGTAAATGTAAGTCCTCAACATGCGTGAAAGGTTCGTCAGCAGCTTCCGTTTCGCCGAAGCCGCGCCGGTCATAGGCGATAACATGATAGTCACCGCGCAAGTCAGCCATCTGATCATGCCACATGCGCCGGTCGGCAACGCCAGCATGTAAAAAAATCACAGATTCGCCAGTGCCTGCCTGTTCACCAACGAGTTGCGCGTTACCTGCCTTGATAATAAATGTATCCGTCATCATGGAGTTCCTTTTTGGTCAGCATAATAGCTCCAGCCGCTTATTTCTGGCGGCTCGATACCAAGCTGACCTAGCAGCGTATTAACTTGTGTGCGATGTTCATGGGCGTGGTGGAGTGTTTGCAGCAAGATGACGTTTGCCGGCATGACCTCAGTTTCTTCGCCGCGCCGACGTTGAATCTGGGTGTCTGGCTGAATTGTAGCGGCTGCTTTTTGTAATCCTGTACTGGTCGTATGACAAAGGGCTTTTAAGGCGGCAATGGAGGTTATTTCGCTGGCATCGGCGGGGAGTTCTACGCGTGTCAATAAATAGTAATAATAATCTTCGGCATCCACAATGTGCTGTAACGTCTCCAAGATGGAGCCATAGGTGCCTGGGTCGGCATGCTTTAGTTGGTCAAGGTCGAGTTCGAGACACGCATCAAACAGATGCATATTCGACCATAAGTTATGATGAAAAAGTATCTCGATTAAGTTTTTTTCAGCGGGCATAATTTACCTCAATAATGAATGTATAGGTGGGTGTTGTCGGACCACGCTCGATTTTGTAAAACCACGCGGTAGCCATCGATATCTTCAAAGGTTTTGTTTCCTCAACCAGTATCATCGTTTTTACATGATTATCTAAATCGGCTTCTGTTTCGATGAATTATACACTAAGTTAGCCAGTCTTTACGGCCGTTTCTCCCATACCCCCTTAAACGCCACATTATCCCAGATACTCCTGCTGTAAAAGGCCATACAAAAAGTCACCATGAAATGATCCGTCGTCACTGCGCTTATTTTCACGTAAGTGTCCCTCGCGCTTGAAACCACAGCGTTCAAGCAATCGCCAACTGCGAATATTGTTCTCATTGCATTCGCTTTTTACCCGATGAACGCCTAAATCTACAAATAACACGCCCAAAACGCCAGTGACAGCTTCGGAGATATACCCTTTACCTCCAAAATCGACATCAGCCATATAGCCGATGGTGAATTCGGGCAAATCCCAATTTGTGGGTGCTAAATAAACCTGCCCGACCCAGGTGTCAGTTGCTTTCTCAAAGATGCCAATGAAGAAAGAATTACGTGCTGCCCAATCTGTCGTTAATTCTTTGATAACTGTTTCTGCATGCTCTGTGTTTTTCAAATGTAGCAAGATGTTGTCAGAATCGAACTCCGTTAAAAGCTGATGATTGCGCTCGCCAGCCGCATAAAGCATACGGCCGTCGCCTGCGGTATAAGCACGCAAGTAAAGCCGTTCAGTTTCTATTCTTACAGGAAAATCGAATTTTGTTTTGTCCATCATTTATTCAACCTTTACAGGCATCAATAACAAGCGGTCAGCAACGGCCGTTTCTCCCTCCAAAATCTGTAACCGCTCCCCACTCGCCTGATTATAAACGCCAATCTCTACCTGATATTCACCGAGTGGTGTTTCCGGTGGAATCCAGAGCGGCATATAACTCAAAAGGGTTTCACCCCCGTCCGGGTTCCAAAAACTGGTGGGATAATCATTGGCATCATAACCCGCGATGACTTGACCGTTGGCGTCGAGCAGGTGTGCGAAGAAGGTATATTGACGCTCGGGTTTTTCTAATAACTGCCAATAAAGGGTGAGCGCAAGGGTGTCGCCGGGATTAAAAAGTGTTGTTTCTTGATCATGGCCCGTAAACAACAAAACATCGCCAAAGTTAACCGGCAGCTCAATCGGGTTGATCAGCCCTTGCGGATCGCCCGGTTCGAAGGTTGTGGCCCATGACCAGGCGGCGGAGGATTGATCAGAGGGTGTGGGAGGGACGGCCGTTGGGGCAGCATCCGTTGCCCATGCATAAACCGAAAACACAAGCCGATCAAAGCGATCGAGACCGGTCTCGATGAGTTGCAGATTATCGGCAGCAGCCAGCAAAGTGGGTTGGGGTTCATTTTCGCTGAGCAGGATATAGGTAGCGGCCGTATCGGATGGTGGCAGCGGCAGACTTTGGCGTGCATCAAACCAATGGATGTCGTCATACACCTCAGGCGCTAATAAGGCCAATGTTGGATGCTGCATATACTGGGTGGAAAGATACAGTTCACCGTTTACATCGGCAGCTTGCAGGAAATCTGCAACATACACCATCGCCACGCGGCGGTCATCGTCGTTGCGCGGTGTTTGATGCCAGGTGTTGAAATAAGCGTCGAATGTACGCAAAGTCAGCCAACCAAAGAGTAATACGACGGCTACATTGGCGAGTTGCAGCAATCGTTTGTGATCTTTGCCACGCTTTTCAATAGCTCCTAAGCCTACATCCAGGGTGATTGCCGGAAAAATATAGACGGCGGGCAAAACGCCAATGGCACGCTGGTAATAGGGCAGTGATTCGGCCGAGAGAATCATCGGCAGCAGCATGATCAATGTCCACAGTGGCAGAGTCAGATAAGCCACGCGCTTTAAGCCGCGACTGCGCCAGGCCCGCCACAATGCCAACAAAATACCGGCATAAAAGAGCAGCCCATCCAACAAGCCAAAAACAGGCTCGCCAGAAATGTTAAAACGAAAATTGATGTCGCCACAAACAGTCCACATACGCGCTGTTTCTTTGATGCTTTGCCACAACCGTGCATTTGGATCGCCGCCCGCCCATTCTGGTGAAAAGACGGAAATTTGGGCGGCACGGCCGAAAAAAGCATCCGGATTTTGCCAGAAATAGATACCCAGCGGTAAAAATACCACAAAGGCAACCAAAGCGGTCACGGCCAGTTGGGGAATATGGCGGCGGGTGTTTTGGAAGTCAAAAATGAGGGCCAGCAATACGATGGTGATGATCAGGAAGGGAAAAAGGCGAACGGCCGTATATGTATATTGCGTCAACCCCAGAAAAACACCAGCCCCCATGAAGTACAACCAATTAGAAGAACTTGTCGAAACCTTTTGTGGACTACTTTGATTCAGCTCAGCATAAGTTCGGGGGACATGCAAACCTCTGAACAAAAGATAAATAGCAGGAAGCTGTACGAGTGGTTGAATAACTGCACGGTAGCCATTACGACTGGCGATCAAATGCCAGAGTGACACCGCCAAAAATGCCGCTGCCAACAGCCCGATACGCCGGTTGAATAGTTCCTTGCCAGTCGTATATGTGAGCGCCACCGTCAGGATGCCGATGAAAGCCGACAGCAAACGTCCAATAAAAATGCCCTCGCCCATCAAAGCGACAAACAAGGTTTCAAGATAAACAAACAACGCCTCGCGCCCGGTGAAAGCCGAAAAAAACACAGGCAAATATTTTCCCGCTAACACATCACGCGCCATCAATGCCTTCGTTGCTTCATCAGGATGCCAACCAAACGGAATTGATGCCAGCTTAAAAAGTCGCATAAAGGCCGCCAATAGCAAGATGATGAGGGGAGTAATTGAGAGGGATTTAGCGCGCACGGGTAATTAATACGAACACAAACCTGTCAGGTTTTTAAAGACCTGACAGGTTTAGTCTTGTAGATTTACACATTTATTCAACACCAAACATTGACACAAAAGCAAAATCTTCTGGCGCCAATTGGGTTTGTGCGATGTCGCTGGCTGTGAAATCGCTTAACCAGTTTTCTTGTTCACCGGCTTCTGGCCAGACGATGTCGATGACGCGCGTGTGATTCGTTGTGCCAACAGGTGCGCCGCCGATGCGCCATTGTTCCGCTGCTGGCACAACATCACGGATGCGCATCACGCCGCCGCTGGGGAAACCTTCTTGGCTCATGACACCGGCAGCGAACTGCCAATTTTCGGGATCATCACCAATAATCGCTTTGGGCACACGAATGGTGACTTTACGTTGGCCGGGATCGGTGAGGATTTGGAACTCGCTGGAGCCTGCGATTTCGCTGACATCGCCATCGGCGGGCACGTAGATGCCGGATGTCCAACCCTCGGCGGTGATGGCGTAATCCCAGCGGTAATCATCACTGAAGGATATATTGCGACCGGGCAGCATGGCTGTGCCGCCGTTTTGGTCGCCATCTGTGTCGATGTAGATGTCGAGGGTTTGCAACGAAAGCCCATTGCCAGAATCCCAGACATTGTCCACAGGGCCACGCAGCCAGAATTTGAAGACGACATTTTCTTCATCATAGCCAACTTGGAATTGGGTGATGTCGAAGTTGCCGCTGTTGAAAACGCTGTCGCCAGGGTAGATGTAGCTGCCAGGGCCGTGGTCGTCGTTTTCAGGATCGGTGATGTCGATGAGGACGGTGGTGGTGCCAAGATCGGGGACATTGACAACGGCCGTTCCTAAACCCGGTACCTGATCCACATCGTCTTCCGCTTCGGTGTAGATGGCGCGGAAAGTGATTTGCGAGCCTTCGTCGATATTACCCAGCATGCTTAAAGGCACGGCCGTTTCCACCACACCATCGCCCACAGCCACTAATCCGGGTGGATTGTCGCCATTGTCCAACGTAACCTGATCGCCGCTGTTAGCGTTGCTCTGAATGGCCGTCCACGCATCCCCATCTGCCGCATAAAATGTTGCTCCTGTGAGAACACCATGCTCAAACGTTATTTCCAACATGCGGTTAGCCGGGAAACCCAGCAGTGTGCCGCCCTGACTGAAATTGTTGACAGCGCCGCTGCCCGGCGCACCCAGATAGATTTGTACACTGCTGGCGGCGGGTTGAACTTCAAAATCGAGGCTCGACGTGGGTTGCAGGTAAAGATAATCTTTGTCGAAGCCGTAGTTGAGACCATCAAAATAGGGCAAACCGGTTGCCATCACACCGCCAGCCGCATTGTAAAAACCCGCCGCATCCCATTCGCCTTCGTCAGGTATGCCATCGATAGTTGGCGTAAGCAAATCAGTGGCAGCACGGTCGGCAGACGCGGCCTTTTCAGGGATGATGGGCACATCTAAAATAGCGGGCGGCTCCTGATCGAGCGCGAGATAGACTTGTTTAAGCGTTTCACGGTACTGCTGGTCGAATGCGCCGTCATTGCCCGATTCCTGGTCGGCACCATACCACCAGAACCAATCGGAACCTTCGGCGGCAAACATATGGGCAACGGCCGTTTCTACCTGTACGGCCGTGACATCATCACCGCGTGAACCGGTGAGGTAGGGCTGCAAGAAATCGCGTGTTTGCACCAACAATTCCCAGGCGCGGTTCTCTTCTTCCTCGCCGATCCAGGTGCTGAAATCCGCATTGATCCACGAACCAGCCCACAGTTCGTCGATTGTGGGCTGCTCCGGCGCGATTTCCAGGAATTCGCTGGGCGTTACCGTGCTGATCAACGGATCGTCATTTAACATTTGGTACAGTGTATGTAGAAATTCTTTGCCGTCGTTGTCGTAATGTTCCCACGCATTTCACCGTCTAAGATGACAGATACCAGATGGGGTCCTTCAGCGCCGCTGTCTTGCAATTGGGTACGGATGGCATGGACGCGCTCAATAAAATCTTCTGCAGCGGCTGTGCCGTCCATCCCAGAATAAGTGAACCCGACTTTGTCGGAAATCACCACATCACGAAATACCATAGCGACAGGGCCGCCGCGTGAACCTTCGACATAATAGGGGCGGTAAAGCGTGTCGGCTTCAATCACAGCGTCAGCGGCGTTACGGGTAAAACTGTCCATGCCCAGGCTCTTGGCCAGCACACCTTCATCGGTGGCCATCCATTCGAGGCCGTTTTGCGCTACCATCGTCACAATTTCTTGCGCCACCGAGCCTTCGGCAGGCCACATGCCGCGTGGCAGCTGGCCAAATTTCTCTTCGTATAGCTGTACGCCGCGCTCAACTTGCGCCACCGCATCTTGCCCGTAGACAAAACGCTGTGCCGGTAGTTCAATGTCGGGCAGCGCGACACGTGCCAGATCGGTGTTGACGAGCAGCGGCAGAATGGGGTGTGCATAAGGCGTCATGGTGACTTCAATTTGCCCGGCATCTTGCGCCGCTTTGAGCACGGGGACGGTTGCCTCGATGAGGCGTAGATGTTCGCCGAGGACGATTGCTTTGTCGGCTTCGTCGAAAGCAGACCCTTTGGCGACCAATGCGGCTAACGGTTCTTCTGCTAGAAAATCAGGGTCTGTCCAGGCAAGGTTGAAAAGCAGCTGCAAGTCGCGATAATCTTCGGTGCTGTAGGCATTAAGGGCATCGTCGCTGTTGTCGCGTTTATCCAACAGCTCAGCATAACGTGGAAAACGGGCTACGATTTTGCGATTGGTGTCAAAGAAGCGATCTAAAATAAACTGTTTTTGCTCGTCATTGAGTTGGTCGGCGGGAATTTCGGTGTGCAGCCAATAATCGTCTTTGGCCCCGGCGGCGAGGTCGTCTAGCTGTTGGATCAGGCTGGGAGTGACGTTGAAGGTGACATGCACATCGGGATACGCTTCCAAAATGCTGACCATATCGACGTAATCTTTGACGGCATGCATACGCACCCAGGGACGCACGTAGCTGTTGGTCACTGGGTCTTTGAAGTAGATGGGTTGGTGCTGGT
>CAYGMR010000196.1:0-9836 GCA_964350725.1 uncultured Ardenticatenaceae bacterium
CGTAATTGACACAGTCATTTCGGGTGTTGGCGTAGACGTCGCAGTCGCTGTAGGCGTAGGGGTATTACCATTGCCCACACAGCCCGTGGTCATGATGCCGGAGAGTTCTGGCCCACTCAACGCCTTGTCATACAAACACACCTCGTCTAACAAGCCGTCAAAGGCACGCGGGCCCGCCCCAGATGGCTGGTTGCCCAAGGCAACATAGGCATCCCCGTTGGTGATGCTGCCGTTTTTGTCGTTCAACGTACCCACATTGCCCAAATGATTCGTGTGGCTCATGTAGGAATAATGACTTACAATTCTTACGGTAGATATTTCTGTAGGCAACGGCCGTATGCCAAGCGCAAATCGAAAATCATCAAGTTTGAAGCATTTTTGAAAAGCTTTAGCTCTTGAGTGGCTTTGTTTGAACAGATTGCCAGTGGCTGATTGTATCAGCGCAAGAAAACAGATGTACATCGCTCCATTGTGAAATAAGGCGTAACAGCCTTGAAGTACAATTCCTTAATGGTGAAACAATCTTGTTCCTGTTAAAGCCATGACCATGCCATATTGATCACAAGCTTCAATAACGCTGTCGTCACGAATGGAGCCGCCGGGCTGCGCAACATAACTCACGCCGCTTTGTTGGGCGCGGTCGATGCTGTCACGGAAGGGGAAGAAGGCATCTGAGCCTACCGTCACGCCGCTGAATTGATCCAGCCAGGCTCGTTTTTCGGCGGGTGTTAAGCGGATCGGCCGTTCAGAAAAACTTGTTTGCCAGACCGCTTCTTCGGCGGGTGTGAGTTGTGGCAGCAAATATTGGTCGATAGCGTTGTCGCGTTCAGTACGGCCGATTTTCTCTCTAAACGGCAAATTCAAGACACGCGGATGTTGGCGTAAAAACCATGTGTCGGCTTTGCTGCCAGCCAAACGTGTGCAGTGAATGCGCGATTGTTGGCCAGCGCCCATACCAATGACTTGACCATCGGTGACATAACAGACGGAATTGGATTGCGTGTATTTGAGGGCGATCAAGGCGATGAGCATATCACGAATGGCACTGTCGGGGATTGTTTTGTTGTGGGTGACGACGTTTTTTAGATCATTGGGGGAGGCAACGGCCGTATTGTGCCCTTGCTCTAATGTTAATCCGAAAACCTGGCGTTGTTCTAAGGTCGGCGGTTCGTAATCAGGATCGATTTGAATGATGCGGAAGCTCCCTTTTTTCTTTTTGCGCAAAATCTCCAGCGCTTTGGGTTCAAAGCCAGGCGCAATCACGCCATCGGAGACTTCACGCCGCATGAGTTGGGCTGTATATACATCGACCGGATCGCTTAGTGCGACCCAATCGCCAAATGAAGAGATGCGGTCGGCACCGCGCGCCCGCGCATAGGCTGTTGCCAATGGAGAAAGGATGATGTCACCGGTGAAATAAGCTTGTTTGAGTGTTTTAGAGAGCTGCCCGGCAACGGCCGCACCTGCTGGACTGACATGTTTGAACGATGCGGCTGCCGGTAGACCCACCGCTTGTTTTAACTCACGCACCAACTGCCACGAGTTGAGTGCATCCAATAAATTGATAAAACCGGGTGTGCCATTGAGTATTTCAATCGGCAACGCACCCTGATTCACAAAAACTCGCGCCGGTTTTTGGTGCGGGTTCATTCCATAACGTAATTCGATTTCGTTTGTCATATCACTCAAATCTTGATCTTTTCGCCAATGAATGAATTCATCGTCTGCCATACAAAACGTGCTGAAGCACGTTTGTCAAACTTAGTGCGCTTTAGCGTACTTTCTGTAGCAGGCACCGATTTCAATCGGTGGCGTTGGTGGCTTTTTCTAAATAAGCTGCAATGGCTGTGTCATAATCGCGAGTATGTTTGAAAGTTTTGGTAGCTAACGCCTGCCGCTTTTGGGCATCGAGCGTGTTGTTGCTTAAATCTTTTAAAATACCAGGATAATCGGTGGGGTCGCATACGGCCGTTACGCGCGCAAAGTTTTTGGCAGCCGCACGCAGCAAAGTGACGCCGCCAATGTCGATTTGTTCAATCGCTGCTGCCACTGTCACGCCCGGTTGGGCAATCGTCGCGCTGAAAGGATACAAATTGCAAACGACCAGGTCGATCAGGCTGATGTTTTGGGCAGCCAAATCGGCACGATCGCTTTCAATATCGCGAGCGAGAATGCCGCCATGCACAGCCGGATGTAATGTTTTGACACGACCGCCCAGCATTTCTGGTGCGCCAGTGATTGCAGCCACATCAACAACCGGCAGGTCGCTTGCACGTAGCAGACGTGCCGTGCCGCCGCTGGCGATGAGCTCCCACCCCAGTTCTATTAATCCTCGACCAAGTTCAACCAGGCCGGATTTGTCGTATACGGAAAGAATGGCTCGTTTGTTCATGGGGCAAAATGTACCACAAGAACGTCCGCTGCGCATGGCACAATTTTCACAAATGAGAATAAAAAATAGAACCGTTCAGGCTAGTAGCCGAGGTATCCTTACTTCGCCGCTGGGAAACGCGGTAAGAAACTGCGGCTGCCTGTGTAATTTATATACATTCGTGGCGAAATAGCTTTGGTTTAAGAAACGGCCGTAATGAACCCTGCTAACATAGCTTCAATGCCAGGAATATCATCTCTTAGTTCTGTGGCAAGCTGTTGTTGGCCTAAGCCGAGCAGTTTAAGATGCAGATCGTTTTTTGTATTTGCACCTGCCACGTCCAAAACAATATCAATGGAAGCGATGAGCGCATTGGCATTTGGTTTATGTTCTGGGGAAGCAAATTCCAAATTCATTTTTAACCGTTTTACCAAACGTTCAACTTGTGGATCGGCAGGCGCTGATGGTGGTGTAGGTGTGTCTTGGGTTTCTGTGGGGGCAGGGGCAACTGTTGTTCTTTGCACTGATGCAGAAGCGCCCGCACCAAAAGCAGCCCCTTCGACACCGATCATATCGCCGATTTGATAATTATCACCACCGACTTGGTTGCCTTCTACGTGGTCGCCTCCGTATTTATTGCCTTGTACAACATCCCCATAATAGTTGGTGTGGTGGACGACTTGTTTGATATCTTCGTTGGCAACAGATTCTGGCAAACTGAAATCGTCCGGCACATTTTCCCAAGGGACATGCGGCCGTTGTATACGTACCAGATCGACCATTTCTTGCAATTGGCCCTTGCGTGCCAAAGACACAATCAGATTACGAATAAAGGCCGATTTCATATTGCCTGGAATGTTTTCGTAGTCAACGCCCATCTCAAAACAGAGATTGCGTACTTCTGCCAAACTAAAATATTTATCGACTTGTTTATGTAAAGTGGCTAAATATTTAGCACTATCTGTTGCCATCTTGATCTAATCTCCTATGTAAATCGAACATCCCTGTTCGATGCCCGAACAAGGATGTTCGAGCTACGGTTTTCACGCATTCGTGGCTTCGGCGTGAGCTCAGTCGAACGGTGCGTCATGGCGCGTGTTGTCTCCTGAAATATATTATTGATCCAAATAACCTTTTGCAATCTGATTAACTTGTGTGGTCACACGTTCAAACTCTTCAAAGTTAATATCCTTTGGCTGCGGCGAAACTGGTCTGGCGAGATAAGCAGTCATTGTGTTGCGCCCGGCAGTGATCAGGGCCGCACGGCGGGCATCGTCCATATCAAACTCCGTGGTGCCGTAGCCCTTGGCTGGCAAATGCACCACCAAGTCGCTGACGGCATCGATGACCATTTTATCACGCGCACGTGTTACCGTCTCAACTAGATTCTGAATACGTTGGACGGATCTCAATTCACCCACATCAGGTAGCTGTTTGTTTTTGATAGGTGGTGGGGGGGCATTGGGCACGGGAATTTGCTCGTCGATCAAAAAACCCATTACGTTTTCGCCCCGTTTTTCGCCCATAACGGCCGTTACCAACGCATCTTCAGAAACCAATAATTCAATCGGGAAATTAGACAACAACCCCCCATCGACAATCGCATGACCTGTGATATCTATGCCCCGATAGGTCCCCCATTCGGGCAACCAAATAACCTCCTGCCACAGCAGCGGCACACTCATCGACATACGCACAGCCCACACAATTGGCAAGTCCGGCGTTGTGCGATGATTAAAGATCAACAAGCGTCCACCTGTGATATCTGATCCCGTTAAGGTGAGTTCATGCCCCGTCGCCGCAAAAAATTGGGCCATGTTCATCTGGCTGTACTGCCGTGGTTGGCCATTGACAGTGCCATCGTCGAGCTTTGTGCGCAGCCAATCCACGAAATGATGTGCTGAATACCAGCCACCCCGTTCGACAAAGGAGTAAAAATGGCGCGTTTGTTCGTTGTCAGCAATCGCTTCGGCCAGTTTGTCATCCATGCGATTTTCAACAAAATCTGGTATGACTGGATTATTTATGCGATGGAGTAAGTTTCGAGTCGCACTATTGGCTACATGTTCTTTATCAAAAGGCAGCGGTATGCCCATGAAAGTTGTGAAAACTGGTTTGCCATCTTGGCGCTCGTTGAGCGCGTCCAACATTTCGGCTGGGGTATAGCCAGCTGCGAGCATCGTGGCTGTGATCGCGCCCGCCGATGTGCCAATCAACCGGTCAAATGTATGCCCATGGACTGTAAAAATTTCCATGGCACCTACAAAAACGATTCCCTTTGCCCCACCACCTTCAAACACTAAGTCATATTTCATTTTATCCTCTCTATTTTGTAGTTACCTGTAAATGGCAGAGTTGCAAAGTGGCAAGGAAAGCAAATTTCCACTGTGTCACCATGCCACTTTTTTACCCAATTTGCGGGCCATGGCTGTGCTGCCACGGCCGTCCCGTTGTCAACGATTCATTCACCAAAATTTGTGCCTCTGCAAAAGCCGCATCGTCCAAAATCCCTGCGTGCTGAGTGAGATAGGCAGTAAGCACACGCGCCAAGACTAAATCAACCAATGTGCCATCGTCGAGCACAAGGGGCAGCAATGCCTTCAGACCTGCCATATTTGGATTTGGTTGTTGCGAGCAATAAGCAGATAAAAAATAAACAAAGACACGACGTTCACTGACTAGCTGTATGCGTGTTAATTGTTCTAAACCCTCAGCGATCGTGGGCGGTGCACCTGCTTGACACCAATTGCGGAAAGCGGCGATGAGCATTTGTAATTCGGCCCGAAATTCCGGATCGCGCACGTAACTTACTTGCTCATCAAGTTTTTCATCAAGCGAGCGCGACTCCCAATCCGAAATCGGTTGCGTGATACGTTCCGGCAGCCCAAATTCCAGCCAGCGCGTGGCGAGAAAAAGCAAATGCTCGGTTGCAAAACCGGCATACCCGTGCGATTCCGCGGCCAACCATGCCACTATAGAGTCCGCTTGTTTGCTTTTGCCGAGGCGATTCTCTTGAGCAGCCAGCGCGCTGTGGACACGCATGCGTGTGCCCCATTTATCAAAAACACCTAGGGCAAAATCACAATAATTTTGTAATGCAGCATCAACTGGCTGAGCACGATTTTCGGCCTCGCCTTGTAGAAGGAAAGGCATTTCGAATGTGAAGCTGATGCCTTCGCGCTCGAGCGTGACAGTGAGAATTTGTTCCCAGATAAAGCGCAACCAATTTTGGGCCAGTGGGTCGGTGAGTGGCGCGGCCAATGTTGCTAATCCAATAACTGCCAGGCCGATATCGCGATAGGTTTCATAGGGGTTGGGCAAGATTGTACGCAACGTACGTGCAATCGTGTCCCAGCCAACCGGGTCCGCGGCTAAACGGCGTAATAGTACGCGCATATCATCGGCGTAGAACCAATCTGAACGCGCTTCTGCTTCCAGCATGGGCATCACAGATATGACAGCTTCTGAGTCACCGGCGGCGGCCAACGCTTCAAAACGTTGTAGCTGCGGTTCGAGTTTCTGGGTTAGATCAGTTAACGCTTCAAATGTGAGAAGGGGCGCAGGTTGATGTGTCGCCAGGAGTTGATCTGCATCCCGATTGGGGAGCATGGTTTGTAAAAAGGCGCTTGCACTGCGGTTTGTTTGGGAATTGAGGGCGAGTTGGCGCGCAACGGCCGTTACCAGCCCATCAGACAATTCCGCCATACGCCGTACTGGCAGTCGTAATCCTGCCGCCACCGCATCAAGAGCCAACTGTTCATCGCCAGCAAATGCAGCTTCAAGACCCAGATATAAATGTAGCAAACGTGGCCAATCTTGGGCAGGTAGATAACGTGCGGCTAACGTCAAAGCCGCTGTCGGTTGTCCTAGATTAAGCTCACTGAACAAGCGTGCAGTTAATGCTTGATTTTGAAGTGTATCCCGATAAGCAGCGACACAGGCGATTTGTTGTAATGGCAAATCCTGTTGTAATGCCAAATCAAGCGCCATTTTTAGATCATCCAGTGTCGGTTGACTATCACCTAACAGTTCGCTTTGTGTTTCACGGAAAGTGCGGTCATTGATGGTAGCAAACAGATTGGTATAATCTTCAGCTTGTGCGCAATGGGCCAACGTAAATCTGAGCGCATAGGGACTGTGATTTGCGTGCCAATTAAGACAATAATTTAGCAACTTTGCAGCATATGTTGGCACGGCTCTGATGCGGCCTGGGTCTTGTAAATAGGTTTGCAAACGCGGATGGATGAGTGCATAGCCGGTTTTTTCATCGCCGACTACAAAGCGGCGCACATCTGACAGAACTTCGTTGAAATAGTCGCCAGCCCACTCATCAACCAGCGATGGATTGATCGCCTCTAAATCAGCACGACTGAGACGGCCGTATGCGACTGTTAGGGTACCAAATAGATCGCGTATGGCTTGGTCACCGGCTTGATCCCTGATTTCTTGCCACCACGCATCCAAGTACACATGTAAGCCTTCTGGCATTTGGGTCATCTGCTCTGGGGTTAACTTCCCCAAAGCCAGATCTGCTGCTAAAAAGCCCACATAAAATGGGTCAGCCCCTAGCTTTGGCTGCTGGGGGTCCGTTGCTGCCACACGCCTAACTTCTGCCACCAAATTAGCATCTTCGGCAAGGAGGCCCGCTTGTGGAGTTGCTCCCGGCTGTTGACTTGTGGCTCTTAACACAGCCTGGATGTCTTCGGCTGACAACCCCCCTAATTGCAATTGTGTGACCTGATCCAGAGGAAAACCATAGTTTTGCTGCCAGTTTTGGCCTACATCACGAATCGTAACAATGATATGTAGATTTTTTGGCAGACGACGTTGTAGATAAGGTGCCAGCTTCCACTGTGACACTTCATCCAGTCCATCTAAAACCATAATACGTTTTTGGCTCAAATTTTGATCGAGATAATGATGGAACAAGGCTGACAGCTTGTCTAACTCGACAGGCAAATCTTCCGTATCACCATGCCATTGGGCCATTTGTTGGACGATATTGCGCAAGAAAAAGGTTTCACTCAGACTGCGCTCGCCATACAGCGGGGTGAAAAAGTGATAGGCAAAGGCGTCGGGTGTGCTGCCAACCAGGGCGGCCATTAGACTTGTTTTGCCAAAGCCAGCACCCGCGGTAATGACGAGATAGCCGCCTGTATCAGCTTCGATGAAGTTTTTGATGGCATCGAGGGCTTGTGTACGGCCGCCGAAATACGCACGCCGATTTTCAATGAGCGGATCAAAGAGTTCGCGCAATGGCGCTTGCAACTCAACGCGCTGGTAGATGATGTTGTTGGTCACAGTGACAGTCGCACCACGGCCAATGGCTACGGCCGCACCTGCGCCAATGTTACCAACGTTGATATTATCACGATAAACTGCGTTATTTGACATAATCAGATAAGTCGGCGGTTTCAACCGCGCCTACATTAACGAAGACCCGCTTCATTGGGGCAATCCTCCGAGAGGTTCCATCTACAGTCTAAGTGTTGGTTTAAACCTCCCGGAGGCTCCCATGACTTCTATGTTTCAGACTTTATAGCCTCTTTAACGTGACTTTTGTGATGCTGCCAACAGATTCTGCTGCGGCTGGATTAGCGAAGATTTGTTGAAGAATGGGTTTGGCAGCGGGTACGGCCGTTGCAATACTATAAATCAAATCGCCCACAACTTCATCATCCGCGCCAGAACCACGCTGGACTTCTGCTTTGAGTTTATTTACATCGCCGACCTGCGCCGGTGCATTTTGAGCGACTATTGTTTGCAGAGGCGCAAAAATTTGTCCATAATCCACCCCGCTGCCATAATTTGTTGTGGAAACGGTGGCGCTGGCGCCACGGCCGATGGCGACGCCGGAGGAGCCGGATATATTGCCAACACTAATTTGGTCACCCTCTACCTTGTTGCCCATCACTTTGTCGCCCTTGAATTTATCACCTTCAATATGATCGCCACCATATTTATTACCTTGAACATTATCGCCCGCAATATTTTGGTCACCCGCAATGGCTGGGCCACTAAATTGAACCTGGCTGCCGTCACCAAAACTAAACCCACCTTCCTGTTTATTGAGATCACGACCGGCAAAATCGCCGCCACCGGTGTTTACACTGCCAGAAATATTGGCGCCTTCGGCTTGATTAATCGTCGCATTATCACCTGTGGCAACAACAGCATCATCTCCCTGCACGTTAACTGCGACAGTCGGCAATGGTGCCAATGGATCAGGCGGCGCAGGACGGCCGTCTACCCCTTTGGCCACACCTTCACCACCGATCAACTGCGCCACAGGAAAGACGTTGGATGTGTGCATAACTGGTGTTTGCGAGACGTTCATGTTTGCTGCCGTTTCCTTCACACGCCGATAGACCCAACTCATTACATCGGTGACAACCACGGTCGTATCCCCTTCATTGTGGGGTGCATGGCCTGTTAATGCTTCAATCAGGTGGTAGGTAAACACGCTCATTTTTTTGTCGGAACGCACATAGGATGATTCTGATCCTGTGGATGAGTTGAGGACGGCACGGCCGTTGCCTTCAGACAGTTCACTCACATCTTTGCTGCCTTCCTCATACGTGGGCAAGTTTTTGGTGAGGGAGACATCTTCAGGAAAGGCGACCGATTTCAATTCGGGTCCATCAGCAAAATCCAGGTTTTTGACTTGCATGCCTTCGGCGTGACAGCAATCGAGGATGACGAGCACACGCGGCGACTTGATTTCAGCGATTTCAGCCGCAACCAGTTCCGCTTGCAAGGCATCAATGCGCACCCGCGCCACCGATTGGAAGTCGTAGGGGATCAGGTAATATTCTTCCGTGGCTTTGTCCCGATAGCCATGACCGGAATAATAGATAACGGCCGTTGCGTCCGCGTCTGCTTTTACTTTCTCTTTCAGCCAGATGAAGGCTTCTAAAATGTTGTTTTTTGTCGAATCTGCGCCCGTTAAAAATTTGACATTATCTGGTTTGTAAGCACAGCGTTCAGGATGTACCAACACATCATACACTGCCTGTACATCCTTTTTGACTGTGGGCAAAGCTAATCGAGAAATTTGGTTGTCATCCACACCCACAACAAGTGCGTACCCATGTTCAAATATTTGAGCCATCTATAGTCTCCTTGTAGAATAAATTATGTTATGCATTTTCATCTGTAAAACCAATCCCCACAGAGTTTTTCCCAAACGAATTGTAATCCATGGCTTCTGAGTCAGGATTGACCAAATCGTCAGGGCTGAGTGCTTTGGGTACGTTGAGCGTATCGCTGGGCAGCCCCGCATCTTTGTAGGCACCACTTTGCCCTAAATGCGGAATCAACAGTTTCTGACCAACCCACAATGATTCCTGTTTTAGGTTGTTATAGGCTTTGATAGCTGGCCATCGATGCTGTTGACCATAAAAACGAGTTACTAACTGTGCCAGGGAGTTGCCTGGTTGCACAGTATATTCATCATAGGTTTGCC
>CAYGMR010000197.1:0-9755 GCA_964350725.1 uncultured Ardenticatenaceae bacterium
GCAAGTAGTAAACATTGGCGAATATTGCTGTTATTACTCTTGTTACTTGCTGTTTTAGTGTCTACGGCCGTTGCTCAAGACGAGCCCATTGTTCAAAATGGGTCCATTGCCCAAGATGGTGACCTTGAATTTTTGGAAGAAGAAGGGCCAGAATATGTCACTGCCCCAGCCTCAGAGGTTTGGATTCCTGTGACCCGCGATGCTTTTGTTTCATCAACCAATCCCAATACCAATTTTGGTTATGATGGCTTTGTTCGTTTTGGTTATGTGCCGCCTAATGGCTTAGGTGCTATGCGGCCGATGTTTTATTACGACATGACGCCTTATGTTCCTTCTACCGCTACAATCATCAAAGCAGAATTACATATCTATTTAGCGGCCGTTAATCCCAGTAACGATTCTGGACGCAGTTATGCCGCCTATCATCTGGCACAATCCTGGAATGAAGGCACAGTGACCTGGAATAATATGCCATCATGGGGTTCAGAATTTGCACGCAGCAACCTGAGTAACACCGTAGGTTGGCAAGTGACAAACATCACTGATCTCGCAAAGGAATGGCAGAGTAATCCTGGTGGTAACAACGGCGTGCTTTTGCTTGGCGATGAACGGCCAGACCAGAACTTTGAGTATGCCTATTACTCTAAACAGGCAGGCAACGGATTAACACCACGCCTCTATGTGCAATATGACAACACAATGGACACAACACCACCCGTTGCCAATGTAACTGCGCCAACTCCAGCCGGTGTGTGGTCACCGCCTAATTTCACTGTGAAATGGGAAGGTTATGATCCGAATAATCCTGACGGTACAGCAGGGAGTGGTATTCGCTGGTATGATGTTTATTATTCCACAAATGGTGGCACAAATTGGCAAGTTGGTCGTGCGCAAGTGACGAATACCCAAACAAATGTTGTCGGTGCAACACATTTACAACGTTACGATTTTTATGCGCGTGCACGTGATAATGCAGGCAATGAAGGCCCCGCGCCGAATGGGCCTGGATCGATTCAAACTTGGACCCGTGTGGATGCTTCACCACCGGACGCTTCAGTGAACCCATTACCTGAATATACAACATCAACCAGCTTCACTGTGAGTTGGACTGATACCAAAGAACAGAACGAATCTGGTGTACGTGCGTATGACGTGCAATGGCGTGTTGACGATGGTCCCTGGAATATTTTTGTTTATGATACACAAGCAACTTCAGCGCTATTTCAGCATGGTGCAAATGGTAAAACATATGAATTCCGTGCGCGGGCTGTTGACAACGTTAACAATACCCAATATTGGCCTGAAGGTCCCCAAGCAGGGACAACAGTCTTTGTTGAACCTGTTGCGTTTATCGATCAATTCCAGCCCAATATTTACCAAAAATTGGACGGACCAGAAGAAGGTGATGGCTTCACAGTTTCTTGGGGTGCAATAACACCACCTGGAACAAGCGTCGCTTCATTTGATGTTCGTTACCAAAAACCCGGTAATGACACCTGGTTGAGTTGGCAAAACGGTACACAACAGACTTCGGCGTTCTTTGAATTAGATGTAAATGATCCTGACGGTGGTTATCGGTTTGAGGCTCGGGCTATTGACAGTGTCGGTGAGGTAGGCCAATTCCAGCCTGAGTTAGGCAGCACCATGGTGGTAGATCGTGTGGGTCCTTTCCTAACACCACGCGCTTACATGCCAATAGTGTTTGAAGATTTCAATATTGATTAGATAACAAAAGACTTCAGACTAGCAAATAAAAAAACCCTGATACTGTTCCTGTATCAGGGTTTCTTTTTTGAATAGTGAATGGTTTGCAGTATTTTGTTGGAAAGAGATTTATTGCCTCCCAAACCCTAAACGCTTAAGCAATGCTTGGCGACGTGTGTCCTTTACACTCTCCCTATTTTGCTCATAATAAGGCTTTTTTTCATCGTAATAATAGGTACCACTGCGGGTTGACTTGTTATTTAAGACTGCTCCCAAAATAGGCGCACGCAATTCCTTAAATCGATTCACACTATTAACAACATCATTATGGCGTGTGCTGCCTGCTGATACAACCAGAATTACCCCATCTGCACGCATACTGATGACATAGGGATCGGTAACAATCAGAGCTGGCGGCGTATCAATGATCACATAATCATAACGTGCACTTAATTGAGTCAATACACTTTTCATTTTTGTAGACCCCAGCAGCTCAGAAGGGTTGGGAGGAATAGGGCCACTTGTCATTAACCACAAATTTGACCCTTGTGTACCTAAGTTAACTGGCTGAATTGCATTAGAAAATACAGCATCAACCTTGTCTGCCTCTGCTTGTGGATCATACTCTAACAACAACATGGATAATCCGGAATGATTTGGGCGACCAAACACAGCTGATTGACGCGGGCGACGTAAATCACAATCGACCAATAAAACATTATGCCCAGCTTGGGCTAAAACAACAGCTAAATTACTTGCGACAGTTGATTTACCCTCGCTCGGGTTAGCACTCGTTACAACAATTGTTCCATTGGGCTTATCAACAGCAGAAAAAAGCAAAGCCGTCCGTAAATCGCGAAAAGATTCTGAAGAAGGATCGCGAGGTTGATTTATCGTGATCAGCTCTGAGCCAGGCTCGTTACTTGTTTTTCGTAAACGTCCTACCGATGCCATCACAGGCACTCTGGTTAGGCGTTCGATATCCGCTGGTGATTTGATGGTATCATCTAGGAAATCGCTAAACAAAACAATGCCAACACCAAGCATCAGTCCAACAATTGTGCCCAGAACTGTTGT
Source organism: uncultured Ardenticatenaceae bacterium (assembly GCA_964350725.1). GTDB lineage: Bacteria > Chloroflexota > Anaerolineae > Promineifilales > Promineifilaceae > JAACFF01. The sequence continues at coordinate 2,782 of CAYGMR010000197.1, forward strand.
AATCAATATCCTTGGCCGAACTGGTTTTGTGGGAACTTCAGCAGGGTCGAGCTGCAAAATATTAGAAGTAGCTTGAAGTTCTGCAAGGCGCAATTCTTCAAAGCTCTGTAACAAAGTTGTGTAGCTTTGGTTTTGCCGATTGACAAGATCTTCCAAACGATTGCGTTCAGAAATAGCTTCTGGGGTTTGTGCTTCTAAACTTTCAAGCAAATTATTGGAGTTTGCTATTTGATTTTCAAGATAATCTAACTGTGTTTGTAAATTCTCTTTTGATGCTGAAAAACCATTGGTTTGTAAAGCTTGTGTCTCGTTGGCAAAAACCTCAGCGATGGTATTGGCGATGTGCGCAGCTAAAAGTGGGTTTTCGTTCTCCACTGTGATGCGCAATAACTGTGTGCCCCCTACAGGGTCTGCTTCGATTTTGTCAAGTTGGTCGATTTTAAGCCCCACTTGTTCCGCAACTTGCTGCTTGATGCGCCGTGATTCGACGATTACAGCATAGGTGGTTGCCAATTGTTCGCCAGCACTTAAGTCTGAAGCTGTAGTCCGGCTAGAACCACGATTCGTGTCAATGAGTAAGATCGTTGCAGCGCTGTAGATCGGTGTCATTAAGCTGCTCGAAATAAAAGCTGCGCCTCCTCCTAACAAAGTTGTAAGCAGCAAGACCCACCAATACGATCTGAGCAAATAAAAATAGCGTTTAATATCAATGGAGTTAAGTTCTCCAGAGGGTTGTTCTGTTAATCCTTGGTCTAAATTTATATCCATTACGATTTTCCTTTAATCAAGATACCAATGAGATGTGTACGTAAAAATGGCAATAAAGCTAAGGGTTGATACAAATACGGCAGTAAAAAACTTGGCGCACGGCGTGCAAGCGGCGGCGCCAGGGTGATTTTTTTTAATTTGATGTCAAAATTGGGGAATAATTGATGAATTTCGTTGGCTTTGACGCCTTTTACATCTGGATTACGTGGATTATCGAACCGGAAATCGTACCATAAGAGCGCCCCGCCTGAGCGCAAAACGCGGTCAATTTCGCTGGTGATTTTTTGTTTCATGCTTGTGTCTAGAATGGATGTAAAAACAGTATGCAAACAAACCAGGTCGAAGGATGCGGCTGGCCAGGGCAGATTTGTCGCTGATCCAGTACGAATATCTAAATTAGGCGTAAGGTTGAGGCCTTTTTGGACAGCATCTTCTCTTAGTTCAATGCCCGCTAGATTATTGGGGTTTGCACCCCATTGCAGAAATTGACGTAACATGACGCCATCGCCACAGCCAACATCTAGAATTTTTTTATCCCATAATGGATAATATTCCGCAGCCTGCAACATAGTTAGGGTCATGCGATATCTTTCCTGAATCCTATACAAATGAGCATAATCTTCATAGGAAAAAAACTTTGTTATGTTCCGACGCCGATGATAGGAATCCAGGATGCGTTTTTTTTCATCAATCATGATTTGATTTTGGCTAGGTTGAATTGCGTTTGCTGCTGCATGTGCATTAACATATCTTGATATAGATCGTCTGTTTGTTGAGCAACAATCGAGAGTTCGAAGACTGATTTAACATGCCTTTGTGCTGCATTTCCTAGGGAAGCTCTTAACTGAGGTGAGAGGGTTAGCTTTTCGATTGCATTTGCGAGTGCGACTGAATCATGATTTGGTATTAATAAACCTGTTCTCTGGTTTAGAACGACTTTGTTACAGCCAGGCGAATTGGTGGTAATCAGTGGTAGTGCCATGGCACCAGCTTCTAGCAAAACGCGGGGTATGCCTTCACGATAATTTGATGGTAATGTAAAAATGTCTGTCGCATTTAAGATTTCAGGTATGTCTGTGCGTTTTCCGACCCAATTCACAGAGGCATGCAGTTTTTGTATTTGAGCTTCGGTTAATTGTTCAGGGCCACGGCCGTCCATGGGACCAACGAGCAGGAAGTATAAATTGGGGAATTGAGTCTTTAGTTTGCTGGCAGCCTCGGCAAATTCTATGACCCCTTTTGATTGTACAACCCGTGCTATCATTGTGACCACGATTGCATCATTTGGAATGCCAAGCTCTTGATGTAATCGTTGTCGATCGGCATTTGAAAATGATGTCGGGTTATAAAAACTTGTATCTATGCCAGAGCCATCAATGACCATTGTTTTTTCAGAGGAAACGATGCCTAAATCAACAAACTGTTGTTGATCGTCATTGTTCTGAAAAATGGTCAGGTTAGATTTTTGGGAGGCAAATTTCTGTAATGGCTGATAAATTGTGCGTGCAAGTTGGTAAAGCGTTCCTTTGTTTGCGTATAAGGCTCCTAAGCCGGGTACTGTGCCGATGATAATGGGAACACCGGAATACCATGCTGCTAAACGGCCCCACACATTTGGTTTTGTGTCAAAGGTATGGACGATGTCAACACGATGTTTATTCATTAAACCAATTAACGCGGTTACTGTTTGCAGATCACGAAAGGGATTCACCCCGCGATTCAATGGATAATGGGTAAATTCGATTTCAGCTTGTTCAAATGGCTGGGCTGATTGTTCGAATGAACCGGCAACCAAAAAATCGTATTTCTGTTTTAATTTGTTTACGATGGGAATACGGCCGTCTACATCTGGCCCTCCAATGAGCAGCACTTTAGGATTGTTAAAAGCGTGTTGTTGCATATTTCTTACCTTTCGAAAGCTTTTTCGTAAATTCTGACTAATTTCTGAACGGCTGCTTTAACAGAATATTCATTACAAACTGTGGCATAAGCCCCCTCCGCTAGTTTTTGCCGCAATGTTTGCGATTCGAGAACATCTCGCATTCCTGTAGCGAACAAACTTGGACTCCCCGGTGAAATTAACCACCCATTAATGCCATGCTCGATAACTCCTGGAATGCCACCCACAGATGTTGCTACAATCGGCCTACGTGCCGCCATAGCTTCGAGCATAACCATGGGCAGCCCCTCCCAACGGGAAGGTAAAACAAGTATGTCCGCAACACCTAAGAGAGCAGGTACATCTTTCCGAATACCCAAAAAGGTGACAGAATCATTTAACTTCGTTGTCATATGCTGCTGCAGATTTGGTAGGAGTGGCCCGTCGCCTGCGATCAGAACTCGAAAAGGCGTATCGCTTTTGGCAAGGAATTCAAGGGCTTCCATCAGAATATCTGGTCCTTGTGCTGGCACGAGACGACCCGCAAACAAGATCACTTGCGAATCTCTTGGAATGTCTAATTCTCTGTGCATCTCATCAATTTTTGCTGTAGATATTTGAAACTTTGCTGGATCAATGGAATTAGGCACAACATCTACTTTTTTATTTAACTTTGGCAACCAGGCTAACAAAGAAGATTTAACTTCCTCACTGACAGCGATAATCCTGGCATAGCGTTGATAAATAAACCAATCCAACCCCTTCAAAAGTGGATAGCGTCGCCTTCCATTCGTTACGTTATGTTCGGAAAAAACATACAGTGGTGACCGAACTACCAAGGCAACAAGCGACACAAATAAGCTCGTTGGGAAAAGATGTGCATGTACAACATCGTACTTTCCATTGCGTATCAATTTTGCTAGGGGGAATAGTGCGAAGAAATTATATTTTCCTTTGGGTTGATAAGATTCGGCAGCAGGATCCAATGCGAGGTTGTGGACTAAAATCCCGTTTTTCTCTAACTCATCTGCAAAGTGTCCCTTTGAATAAAGAACACAGACTTCGACATCATGGCCAATAGTATGCAACTGAGTGAGCCAGTGTGAAACTAACGCCTCGGCACCACCAAAGCTTAGGCGACTTATGACATGCAATATACGCATTCGATTTTAGACCTTATGGTGTTCGGGGGTGTTGATAAAATATTTATCTAATTGAGGGGTGTGCATAACTATTTTCCAGAGGTAGAGCCTTAATTCGGCGTTAAATTTGGCGCAGAAATCAGCCAAAATAATATTGCTTTCCGTATAGCTTTGGCCCATTTCTCCTAATATTAAAATTAACTACCTCTGGTATTTGTGCATTTAGAATTATGCACACCCCTCATCTAATTAACGTGGGCTGCTTAGGCTGGTAACTGGCGTTTATAGGGTAACAAGTTGAGGTATTGGTTAGCAACAATATCTTGAGAATATGGATACCAGCTTTCTTTTGTCGGCGATGGTGTATCACCTGCTAGCCCTGCCTCAATGCACTTGGCTAAAGTTGCTACATTGCCAATTGGAACTAATTCCCCATATTGCCCGTCAGCCAGGATTTCCCGCGGCCCACTCGGGCAATCTGTTGCAATAACGGGTATACCACAATAAAGCGCTTCGATGAGGACTGTTGGTAGACCTTCCCATTGTGATGAGAGCACAAATAGTGATGCCTGGCGCATGTAGGCATAGGGATTTTCTACGAATCCGGGTAAATCAACATCATCTTTTAAATTAAACTCATTCACCAAAGCTTCTAACGCTAAGCGGTCTTCCCCTTCACCTAGAATCAAAAGGCGTGCTGGTTGCTTTTGGCGTACTTGTGCAAAAGCCCGAATGAGTGTGGGGAAATCCTTCTGTTGTGTCAAACGGCCGACTGCCAAAATGACTGGTATTTGATTATTTTCAAACCATGGGTGGTTCAAAGACCCTTGTGCTTTCTTTTGTAGTTCAGGTGTCACGACGGGGTTATAAATCACCTTGATCTTTTCTCGTGGTAGCCCTGTTACGAGGCTTAAATCATCTGCCACCCCGTTAGAATTTCCGGTAATATGATCTGCCCAGGGATAGAATCGTTTAGCTAGGCGCGGGACTAATCTTTCCCGCCGTATTTCTGATTCAGAAGAATCAATTGACATTGTGTTTTGTTCATTAATTACAATTTGTACTGAACTGCCGACAAAACGCCGCGCCCAAAGGGCAACGAGGGAGGCGTACCCTAACACCGAAATCAACACTGTTGGTTTTTCTTGTCGCAAGTATTGTGCTAAAGCTGGCATACTCGTTAACACTCGGGAGGCTTTTAAATCAATAAGCCGTACTGAATCACCAACTTCAGCCAGATACGGACCTTTGGCTTCAGCTAATACGAGATCAACTGCACACCCACATACAGAAAGCCCATGAGCTAAATTGAGCATAGCTCGTTGCGCACCGCCTCCATTTAAGGAGGGTAAATAGATCGCGAAATCTGGTTTCCTGTTTGACTTAGTTAGATTGTTCATAGCAGGCTTCTTTATGCTTAGATTTGAATAGTATTGGGAACGGATCGAGCCGATCTTAATGTGAGGAAGTAGGCAGCTTGTACTAAACCGATCATGATCCAGAGGATTTTGTCAAATAAGCTTGTGGCCAACAAACTATATAAAAGAAAGGCGATTAGGCAGTTGAATAGTGTCCCTATCAGTAAGGAGCGCTGATAGTTAGTGGCTACACGTTTCTTGATAATGCGCAGCATTGCAAAGAGTTGCCACAAGATATAGATTGTAATCATGCCTCCCAAAACCCCTAACTGCACCAAGATGGATAAAAAAGTGTTATGCACTGGCAGACCAGCCGTCCATACCTGGGTTGCCCCTGGATAAACAAATTGGTAAGTATGAAGAAAATGATAGCGGAAATTATCAAACCCAATTCCCAGTATAGGATGTTTTACAAATTCCGATAAGGCTATCCACCATAAGTAGCCACGAGTAGAAATAAATGAAAATGCACTTCCACTTGAGTCAAAATCCTTCACAAATCGTTGGGCTAGGGATGTTCGTGGACTATAATAAATTGCAACACCCAGACTGAGAAAAATCGCAGCAAAGAGTATAAACCGCTTGCTAGGACTCCAACCGACTAATCTAACTTGTAATATAAGTACCAAAGGCAGAAGAAGTATGCTTGTTCTGGATTGTGAAATAGCGAGCCCCAAAAATAACAATATCATCGCCAAAATGAGCACTATTTTGCCCAGAACGCCGGTTTTTTTGGTTTGGAAATAATAGAGCAAAATGGGGATGGCTATGATTATCTGGATTGCAAATTCATTCACAGTGCCAGATAAACCATCTCCACCGCGATAACGGTCAACGATATAAAATTGGTAGAGGGCGATGGGTACACTGGAAAGAACTGCGACTAGAAAGATCAACAGCACAGTTCGTAATCTTTGCCAGGAATTGACCAGGCTGACTACGAAGAAAAAGAGAACGAGCAGTTGTACAAGGGATAGCAAATCAATAATGACTTGTTCTTGGTAGTCAGCCCACAATAGAGAGGCCATTGATAATCCGGCTAACAGTGTTAAACCTACAGCTAATTTTTGTTTGAGAATGAGTGCAATATCAGCTATGGAATCTTTGCGTAAAATCCAGGCGGTAAATGCGAGAATTCCAACAAGCCGTGTGAGTGAAATTGAGTCGCTAATCAAGAAATAAGAGTCAAAGGGCAGCAATAAAACCATAGAATAGAGGCCAATTCTTGGGTTTGTAAATACTATGACGGTGTAGATGATGCCAGCAAATGCTGCCAGTGTTAGGATGCCGCCAAAGGCGAACGCGATACCGGCCGTTATGGGCAGGCATACTATTAGTATGGCAATAAGAATTCGCGAGTTCCCACTGCTGGGGAGGTAGGACAGATTCATTTGTTAATTAGGCTGCAAGAAAAATCGATTTGATGGTTGGTTGCATTCGATTCTTGTAATATGTTTAGATGATTTTGTGCATCTTGATTATCTGGTTCAAGTTGTAGGATTTGGCAATATTGGGAAACAGCAACATCGAGGCAATCCAACTGTGCGCACAGTTCGCCTAATGCCAAGCGGTAATAAATTTTGTCACCTGACAGAGCAATTGCATTTTCGTATGCCTGACGTGCTGCTTCGGGTTCTTGAATTTTTTCATAAACAATTCCCATATCATAGTAAGGCTCAGATATCGACGGTTTTTGGTTAGCTGCTTGTTGAAAAAGCTGAATGGCTGCTTGCCAATTTTCTTGATCGGCCGTTACACGACCCAGTT
>CAYGMR010000198.1:0-1999 GCA_964350725.1 uncultured Ardenticatenaceae bacterium
AGCCGCGTTATTTGTCTGGTGGCACGCGCAGCAAGAAGGCAAAAATTTATCTGAGCGAGGCTGGTTTTGAGGGCTTTTTGGAAATCGAAGCGGGAAAAACGGGAGAGTGGGGCAATCACATCGGCATTGCAGCGCGTGCCTCTGGCCCCGCAATGTTTGATTTTTCTGTCATTTATCAAGGTGTGCCATTCGAAAACGGCCGTGACATAGTGGCAGGCAAACCGTTGCAGAAATTAACGGCCGTTACATTAGAACCTGGGCCAGTCGGCATCTTGCAAGCCAAAGCCGCCGGTATCCACGCCACGGTAACTCGTGAGCGCGTGCCCACAATCAAATAGTAAAGGAGTAATACTCATGTCAACAAGTGGAACCGAACCGTATGTAGAATTCAAACCTGGTGATCTGATCGCCGCCGACAGCATGAACGAGATGCAATGCCTGATTCGTGATGACATCGGCACACAAACCCAAGAGGCTGTCGACAATATCACCACCGTCCCCAATGCTGAAAATGCCGACAAACTGGAGAATCAATCCCTGGCCGACATCCGCAAAGAGATCATTGATCAGGCGCTCAGTCAAATGGCACTGCACAGTGGTTATATGCGCGTGTACAAAAAGCTAAAATTGAACGAAGAATCGATTATTGAACATAATCTTAAAAATAACCCGTTAGTCGATATGTACCAGCTTGATTATTTCTTGGTCGTTGCCTCTGAAGACGGATACATTTTCCCATCTTGGGTCAATTTTTATCTCTATCATTCCAGCGAAAAACGCATCCGGTATCGGTCAGAAAATAGTGATAAGCCGCCATTCAGCATAGACATCGAACCTTCCAGCAGTACAGCTTATCGCCTCCCCTTCAAGGATATGTTAGCACGCTATCATGTTGATTATAATGATAGTTCCAGCGTGGGTGAGGTTGAAACCGAATTTTGGGATGCGCTGTTTGCGGCACCCAACGATGTCTTTGATGATAACCAATATACCCATTCACCCTGGTTTGATCGCTGCTGTCGCGAAGAACGTACCGTCAAAAGCTTGAAACAAAAAGGGGATTGGGATGATCTGTGGATCAAGGTTGTCCCGCGCAAAACGATCAACTTCGCCAGCATCAGTGATGCGAGCCAACCAGAGATGTGGCCAGCGCCCCCAGACGTGAAAGTCTCCCATTTTGATTGGAACAAGGTCGGTGTAAAACTGCTCAACAAACTGACACATCTGCCTATTGATCCTGAACAAGAACTGCCCAAGGAGACCGTAGGAGACGATGGCACGAATTCCAATAGGTGGAAAGAGCTTTTCACTGAAGATTATCCCAATTGGGCCGAAGAGTTAAAACTTATGGTGTTGTTACGCGCCTAAACACGCAATTTTTAATTGACCTGGTAGGTTTTTAGAAACCTGCCAGGTCGTCAAGAGAATCACATGAAACTGAAGGCTGAATTCCCAGGACAAGCTATCCCATTTGAAGGCGACCGGGTTTTGCAGATCGAAGGGCTGCCCGAAGGCGCAACCATTCGTCATGCTACCATTACGGTCAAACCGGTAGCTGGCCCCAACCAGGCGCTATTTGTCGAGGATTTGATTTTCACAGATAACCAGGAACCGTTTGGCGGCACGGCCGTATCCGGCAGCGATTTTGTCGAGGTCGATTTCCATACACGGCGCACATTGGCAAGCGTACACGGAACAGGTCTCGATGATGCTGAGTTGTTGGTTGACCTGGGTGGGGGCGTGTTTATGGAAATCAATGCCCGTGGTGCGCTTGCTTCACCGGATGATGGGGTGGGTTTATTTGAGTTGGGCAATGACCGTATTCTACCAGGTCTTACCGTCAACCGTTTTAGGTTGCGCGGTTCGCCAAACATGGTTGTTACGCAAGTTACGGTGCGTACGGTGCCCACACACACCAGTCTCGCCTTGGGAAATTTGGCACCGTTCTGGACGCGGGTTGGTGAAATGACACAGCCTGCAACGAGCAGTGATTTCGCTG
>CAYGMR010000198.1:2099-9754 GCA_964350725.1 uncultured Ardenticatenaceae bacterium
TTCTGGACGCGGGTTGGTGAAATGACACAGCCTGCAACGAGCAGTGATTTCGCTGACATATTGCAGCTTTTCTTGAGTGAAGCCGAGGTTGAAGATGGATATTATCTTGCGCCGTTGGTTTTGCATTCCGATGCCTTAACACGCCTGGACCTAACGGTCAATATTGAATATGTACGCCAGGTTTCAGCTTTGCCAACGGGTGTTGATGAGGCAACGCTGCCATTTACCCACGACAGCACAGCCCAGACAGATACACATTTGTTGCAAGTTGCGCTGCCTGCTGGCGCAAAGGTACTGCCGGGTGAGACGGGTGTGCATGTATTGGGCTCTTTTGATGAGAGCCGCATTTTAGTGGGGCCAACGGGACCAATAGACACGACAACGGCCGTTTCTATCACACCCCAGCAGTCACAAGCACACCCGATTTTATTAGACCAGGATTTGGCGGTAACGGCCGTAGATTTGCTCCTCGCCAGTGTAAGCCGCGCCGCCGTTCTAAACATCAACCTGATAGCTGACGTAGATGGGAAGCCTTTCGGAAAACATCTACTCAGTCAACCGATCACCATCGAACTTGATCGAGATGTCGCCGACAAACCTATCTGGATCAGTGCCGCGCTGCCCGCAGAATTCCAGTTCAAAAAAGAACAGCGCATTTGGCTGACTGTGCAAGCGCGTGAAGGCGAAGCTGTGTGGGCTGTGGCTGCGGTCACAGACAACAGCATTGGCCTGCACCAAACCACGCCCGATGGCCTGGCCTGGCGCATAACAAAAACGGAGGATGGGGCGGAAAACGGCCGTTTAGCCGGACTTTTCCGTCTGCGCCACACGCCCAATCAATTTGAAATGCCGCTAGAAGTGCTGGTTGGTGAAAACGACAACACGGTCCGTGTCTCTTTAGAGCGTTTCCAGCCGCTGGGACGAGTTGATTTCGATATCAATACACCTGAATTTGCCGAGGCAATCAACACAGTGGCGGCTCGAGCCGCTGGCACACTTTGCCCGCAGGGCGAACAATTAAAAAACAACCAGTTTGAAACCTGGCATAAGCTGGGCAGTGGCATTGGCGCTCCGCAGCAAATCGCAAGCTCTGATGGCATCCAAACGCTAACCATCGCGCCCAATGGGAAATGGGCTTATGTCAGCAGCCGGCAAGAACAAGAACATGCAGGTTTTATCGCACTCCCCAACCATACCCCCGACAACACGTTTGAGAGTCACAGCCTCCCCAATTCAGCACAGCTTGTCGCGATCGATGCCGCCAGCAAACGTGTTTATTACTATACGAATAGTGGGCCAAATGATTCCAACGATGCTCTGTATGTGATTGATAGTGAAACACGGCAGATATTCCCGGGCTTTGTTCATTTTGGCTTTTCGGATGATTTCATAGGGGTGGCACTCGCCCTCACGCCTGATAAACAACGCCTTTACCTGGCAGGCATAAATAATGAAAGTGACCAAAACGAACTGATCGCCATCGACATCGCGTTATTGGAAGAACAAATCCACGATGAAATAGAAATCCCCTTGGATGCTGTCCTTTATACAAATTCATCTGCCGCTTTCCAAAATCCAATACCATTGGGTTCGCCTTATGATTTTTCCAGACTGTTGAGCATGGCGGTTACACCAGATAACTGTTCAGTTATCGTTACGGCCGTTTCCACAGACACCTACAGCAATGAAAACAACGGTGTCATCTATCATGTTGACATTCAAACCCATGCGCTGACACAAATCCCCGTCCCCTATCAACCCGCGGCTTTAGCCATTACGCCGGATGGTCGTTGGGCATTGGTTGTTGGGTACACCTTTAGTCAACAAGTGAGAGAGGCCCGTTCGCTGGGAATTGTCGAACAGTTATATTACTTCGACATTGTGAATGCTGTATCCACCACTTCAATCCTGTTGAATGCACCCCATGGCAACAGCAACGATCTCACAACATTGGTCATTAACGCTTCGGGTACTCACGTGTTTGTGGCCACAATGGGAGATGCACATGTACATGCCATCGACATTGAAAAAGCAGCGATTGAAAAAACAATCACTATCGGAGACCCCACCAATCAAACCTTTGGCATCGCCATCACGCCAATGGATGATCGCCTGTATGTGTTAGTGCGTGGAGAAGCAGTGGGGACAACTGTGGCCTATTGGCTGCCCATCTCTCTGCACCAAGAATTAGCGGATTGGACACTGACAACAGGCTTTGTACGACCCGTTCGTTATATGGCCGAGCATCAGTTAACGGCCGTTCTTGGCCCCTTCACCCAACCAGAGCGAGAAGTATTAAACAGTCGCCCCAGCGCCCTTTCACAAACAGTGCCTGTGGTCGGTGAATGCAACTATGACTTCAGTTTTTGGGGCATTGCCTGTGATATTGACACCGTTGCCGAAATCATCTGGCGCGGGGATGAATGTGGCACGATCCAACAAACAGATACGATCCCGGTCACTTTTTATGAACGGCCGTTTGGTACCCCCGCAGCAAATACACATCCCTGTGAACGCAATTGTTTAGCTGCCTTTGCTCCCGATTTACAATTCCATCAGGCTCGCTTGACAGCACCAGCAGGGGCCACCCAGGCAGAAATTCGTTTTCTTGTGCCACCCAAAAGCAATGCCGCTATCGACACCGTTTCTTTCCAGGCCACAACTGATGCGCTCACAAATAATGGTCTGCACGCCTCGCCGCAGGGTGAACTGGTTGGTTGGCGGCTGATCGCAGATAAAGAAACTGACATTGTTGCCGTGAGCAGCGCCGCACAAATCGAATTGCAAAATGCGGGCGAAAATACAGTTAGCCTGGTGCAGGCTTTCACTGTCACAGGCGGGCAGTCCTATGAATTTGTGTTCCGGGGCAGTGTGCTTGACGCTACGGCCGTTGCCGAAAAACCACGTGTTGAACTGCGGTGGGTGACCACTGCTGGCACACAAAATGAGCAAGTAGAGCAGTTGGAGATAGAAAACACGCCCAACAAACCCCAAATTTTGCGCGGTACAGTCCCGACTGGCGTCAGCTCAGCAGAATGTCATCTGATCATCCCGGTGCGGACAAAGATAGCTGTCGCGCAGGTTTCCTATCAGCCAGTCGAAATCGTCACGGTTCCAGTTAATTTTGTGGCACAGGCACCCGGCGAGCTTGTCGTTTCTGATTTTCGGGTGGCGTATGATACAACCGAGGGGATCACACGCCCAGCCCCCCCAGCAGGCGGCTTATGTGCGCCAACCCCACCGGGGCGTGGCACAGCAGGTGACCCGTGTGCTTGTCATTGGTGTCCTACTATCTGCGCTGAATGTAGTGATGATAGCGGGGGTGAGGCTGTCAGCGGAGCGGAAACGGCCGTACGCATTCAAGCCAACACCCATCCGATCCGGGTCACCGCGGCGACACGGCAGCCCGCGCAAGCCTTCGCCCGTCCGCAACTCACCGGCATCGACAATGTTGTGATCGCTGCACCGCGACCGGCCCCAGACCTATTGCGCCCAGAAGCCGAACTGGCTGAACTCATGCTCGCCCCAGAAGCGGAATGGATAAGTGTGGCTGGCGAGCTTTCCGCCGCAGCGATTCCACTAACCGCCATCAACGGTATTGGCTCCAAACGGGCGGCTGCCCTCGCTGCATTAGATATCAACACACTGCCTAAATTAGGAACGGCCGATGCCACCTTAATCGCCAATAATCTAGAGTTCGTAACCCCAGAAATCGCGTCCGCCTACATCAGTGCGGCCAAAGAACTCCTACTTGACCCCACGCTGCGGCAAATGCCATTGGTGTCTTGTGTCATGCCTACGGCCGACCGGCCACACTTTGTGCCCCAAGCGGTCGCCTATTTCTTGCGTCAAACTTATCCGAATCGTGAACTGATCATTGTTGATGACGGTATTGAACCCATAGCGAACCTGCTGCCAGATGACCCCCATATTCGCATAATTCGCCTTGAGCAAAAGATGTCTATTGGCGCAAAGTTAAATCTTGGCTTCGCGCAGGCCAAAGGACAAATATTCGCTAAATGGGATGATGATGTCTGGACAGCCCCCTGGCGACTGAGCTATCAAGCGGCTGCTATCCTCAAACACAAAGCGGATATTTGTGCCACTGAAAACTGCCTCCATTACGATCTAAAAACAGGTAAGGCATGGCATTCTGTGCGACCTATCGGCACGCGCCGCTGGGTAACAGGCAGTACACTTTGTTTTAGCCCAGCTTTTTGGCACAGAAATCCATTCCCTGACATCAGCTTAGGGGAAGATATAAGATTTGTGCGCAATGCCCCTGACGCAAAACTGCTGCCCTTACAAGCCACTGACTTCGTGATCGATATTATGCATACAAACAATACCAGTCCAAAAAACAGCGCCAGCCCCCGTTGGCATCCCTTTCCCAGCGAAGAAATCCGTGTGCTGATGGGGGATGATTGGCAATTTTACGCTGCCCTCAGGCAAACAATGCCAGCCTAACAATCTATTAGGAGGTTCTTTAATGTGTACAAAAACATGTACTGCCGATTTCACGATCAATGGGCAAAGTGGCAATCAAGCATTTAACAACAGCGACCCGATTACATTACGCGCAGATGATCTGACAGCCACAACCTACGCCTGGTCGGTAACGGCCGTGCCAACAGATGCCACTTACCAATTAGAAGCGAATGATCAAGCAGAAGCGCAGTTGACTTTATTAGACCCAGGCAGTTTTGTTGTCCAGCTGCTACTAGAAAAAGATGCTTGCCAAGCTTGTGCCCGCCACTTGGTTTGGTTTATGACGCCCCAGAGACAGTACCGGCTACCAGCCAATGGCGAGCTGCTGCGTTTTGATGGTGATGCTGAGTGGCATGGTGATCTAATTAAAGTCATCAAAGACGTTGATGCAACCTTACCACTGCCACAGCAAAAAGAAGCGCTTGATGCCGCCAATGCACCCGCCACAGAAAACCCTTTCGCAACGATGGCTGATTTACCCATTATCCCCATCATTCCCAACCCGCAGCTAACACCTGAGCAGGAAACGGCCGTAGACTACGCCAATAATCCCAACGCTGAGAACCCCTTTGCGACACTCAATGACCTGCCGGAAGCAGCGTTAACACCTGAGCAAAAAGCTGCGATTGAAAATGCGGATAATCCTAGCGGCGCGAATCCGTTTTTGACCCATAACGACGTGGCAGTATTTACCCATTTGGTGCCACGTGCGGCAGGATGTATTGAGTTGGATTCCGATATCACACCGGCGATCACGCTGGGCAATCTCAGACTTACCGAAATTGATAGGTTAAACGGCCGTTTCACCCTCACATTCGATGGCTATAACCAGGCACGTAAAGTCCAATACATCGTCAATGCCCTGACCGTCCATGACCACCCCACGACACTCAATCGTATCTACAATGTGGAATTAGTGCGCTTTAGCAAAGACGGCATCACATTTCATATGAGTCGTTTTCCCGGGAGTCAGGCCGCCCTCGCGCCACGCTGTATGGTAGAAGTACGTGAAATCATCTAATTCCCAGGAGACAATCTCATGAGTCAGCCAATTTCCTTCGACAAAGATTTTCTTGACATTATTATCCAGGTACTGCTTGTCGTAATTCCTATTCTAATCACCTGGTTCATACGAACTTACGTAAAAGGTACAAAATCTGAGCGCGATATAGCCGCCATTGTTAGCCTGGCAAATACAGCCATCGATTTTGTGGAAAATTTAGACAATCGTGGCGATCTCGATCTACCGCCAGATATGTCGAAAGGAGCAGCCAAATTAGCAGCAGCGGGTGCCTGGCTAGAAGAAGAATTAAAACGTGCCGGCATCAAAATGTCAGATGAGGACGCACAACGTTGGATCGCGGCTGAATTTCAAAAGCGTGTGGGCAATGTCAACATGGTAAGCACGATTGCGCAACTGGCCAAAGAAGCAATCGATTTCATTATGCGTTTGGAGCAGCAAGGCAGCATTACGCTTTCGGATGCAGGCGTCCGTATCACCTATTTGTCTGGATTGGCAGCCGATTGGATTGTGGCTGAAATGGCCAAACTCGGCGGCAGCATCTCGCGTGAAGATGCGTTGATTTGGGCCAGAGCAGAACTCGCTAAGCGTATTGAAGACAGCGTTTCTCAATTAGCGCCATCAAAAAACACGGCCGTGGCATCGGTACAAGAACAACTGGATCAATTGGCTAAATTGGCACTCGGCTTTGTCACAGATTTACGAACACAAGGTACATTGCGCATCACCGGCGACAGCATGGAAACGGATTTGGCGACAGCCTGGTTGTTAACCGAAGCTGCGCGCCAAGGCTTAGCCGTTGATGCCAACCAAATTCTCGCATCAATAAACAATGCCACTGCCAACAAAGGATAATCCTTTAACCAACAAAGGTTGAAAGATTATTTATGCGTCCTTGAAGCTGTAAGCACTCAATTAGCGCTATCAAAAAATACGGCCGTTAACATTCTTGACCTGGGGATCAGCTCTTTGCAAACAGAAAGCACTGGGGGGCAAAGTAGCCAGTATGGCCTATAGTGTAACGGCCGTTTAAGCACCCGGATCGGTAACATTTAGCAACTCCCCAATTGGGGCTCTAATCCCAAAAATTGTTAGTTAGCGTAAAGGTAAACAAGAATGTGCCGATGAAAGTGAATATGCCTAGAGTAACGGCCGTTAACCAGGTGCGTTTATTTTGTGGATAACGCCAGGCAAATAATCCAGCTAATATCAGAATGGTCAGGATGAAAGGCAGAGTCACAATACTGTACAAAAACGGCTCTTCCGGCAGATTCTCAAATAGATATTGGCGGCGCACGGTGTCCATTTGCGCCGCATCCAACCCTAGTGGCTCACTGATATGGGCAAACCAATGCACATGGACATGGCGCGAACTCATCTGGCAAGGCCAAACTTCTCCCGCATAAGTTGCCTTACATCCTCCGCCAAGCTGGTTGGGGTGTGCCAGGCTGTTACGAAAAGCCTGAATAGTCAACGGTTGGCCGGCAATTGTCACTGTGCAACTAGAAGTATATGGCGGATCGCTGTCCGGCACACAATCCAGACGGCGTCCAGAAAGAAAGGCAATGCCGGTACTGTCATTATCATATTGGCCTAACGTGACTCCCAAAATATCTTGTGAGGAGGGCCCCGGTGACGCTTGATAAACCAATAAAGCTAAAATGCCAATAGCAAGCAGGGACAAAATGGAAACCGTCAGTATAATTTTACGTTGCATTGTGGGAACTCCTTAGAGTGATTTTTAGGTAGTCGGCAATAATATTTCATAACAAAAATCAGTTAAGATGTTGCCGCTTACCTAACACCACTCACTTTAAGGCAATGTGGACATGGATACTGAACGCTAAGACTACGTGATTATGTCGCAAAATGTGCGTTGCACGCATTAATGTTGCTGGAGTAATTTCAACAATTCTTGGGTGACGGCTTTGGTTTGGGGACCAATTTCGCCGGGTGGACCAACACAAGCAGGACAGCCATCGCGGCAGCGACAATCGGTTACGAGTTCCAGTGCAGAGTCCAGCAAAGTCGTATGCAATTCATATAAGCGCTGGCTGAAGCCAACACCGGCGGCAACACGTTCATAAACGACAACGGTGGGGGCTTGGGTGACCGGGTTTTGTTGTTCGGCCGTTACTTCAATATC
>CAYGMR010000199.1:0-5319 GCA_964350725.1 uncultured Ardenticatenaceae bacterium
CTACGAACTCCGCTACTCCGCAGTCAACACAGACAACCCAACCCACGGCAACACACACTCAGCTCCCGCCGCCAGCCCGCTTCATGCCCACGTCCACACCGCTGCCGCCACCGGCAACATCTACACCTACAGCAACGGCCGTTGCTCCCCACAATTATTTGTATTTCTTCCCTATTGTTATTCAGTGATCTGTGGATGATCAATCGCAGCCACTAAATCAGCTTGCTCTTGCCACCAAGACAAGGCGTTTGGTATGTGCAAAAGATGAGTTTGCCCTGGATCGTCACTGGCTCCTAAGCCATTGATCAAAGGTGCTGTTTGTGGATCAGCAGCGAACAACCGCGCCAACTGATTTTCCAGAGATGTATTTGTGCGTAGGATGATGATGTGGGTAAGGTTTACGGCCGTTTCTTCCAACAAATAATCGATATGCCAAAATAACGTTTTGCGGATAGGCGCTTGTAAACGGGTTGTGCCCAGTCCTGCGGCGCGTAATTTTTCCAACAACAGAGAACGAATAACGTGTGGCGTGCCGTTATGACGGGTTGCATGACGTAACAACCGTTGCGGCAAAGTTGCCGCCCCCTTTTTGCCCATAGCCGAGCCGATGTAAAGGTAGGCGCCGGCTGCTACGGCAACCGCTTGTCCCCCTTGGAAACGGCCGAAGCGAACCGCTATAGGCTCAACAACCTGTAAACGTAGCAGATAACAGCCGCAAACAACCGGTTTGCCACAAATCATAATAGGATCGATGTTCGACTGTTTTTCGCTCATTATTTGTTCTTTGATGAATAATTTAGCGCACTTTCGCATTTCAATAAAATTTTATTACACACAGAGTCATTATGAAAACATTTTTGAATACGTTACGTTTAGCGCGTAATAGATCGCGTTGTTGTGCTAAAATAGGGGCATGCATACGGCCGTAACTACCCATACCATCAATCTGTACGATCTAGACAGACAAGCCCTCAGCGCACTTCTCGCCAGTTGGGATTACAGCGATTATCATGCTGCCCAAATTTGGGAGTATCTCTATCAACAACAAGTAACTGATATTGCCGCGATGACAGACCTGCGGCCAGCTTTGCGCCAGCAATTGCAAAAGGCCACGCAAATCGATCACCTTGCCGTGCAAATGGCCATAGATAGCAGCGATGGTCATACACGCAAATATTTGCTGCAACTAGGCGATGGCGAAACGATTGAGACGGTGTTGATGTATTTCAAAGGACGTGCCACAGCTTGCATCAGCACACAAGTTGGCTGTGCGATGGGTTGTGTGTTTTGTGCCACCGGCCAGATGGGGTTTACGCGCAATCTGCGGTCGGGCGAAATTGTCGCGCAGGTGCTGCATATCAGCCGTTATTTGCGGACAAAAGGGGAAACCTTACGCAATATCGTGCTGATGGGCATGGGCGAACCATTGCATAATTATGATGCCACGATGACCGCCATGAACATTATCATGGATCCGAAAGGGGTATCAATTGCGCCAAAACATATCACGTTGAGCACAGTTGGCTTGGTGCCGGGGATTATTAGATTGGCTGACGAAGAACGGCCGTTTCGTCTCGCCGTTAGTTTGCATGGCGCCACAGATGCTGAGCGTCAGGCACTTGTTCCGCCAGCCAGACGTTGGCCGCTGGCCGAATTAATGGCTGCCTGCCGTTTCTACAGCCAAAAACGCAACCGCCGCATTTTCTTCGAGTGGACACTTATCGAAGGCAAAAACGATACCCCCGAACAAGCCCACACGCTTGGTCAACTGCTGCAAGGCATGGATGCCCATGTCAATCTGATTCCCCTCAACCCCACCCAGGGTTACGGTGGTTTACCCACCAACCATACCCAAGTCAAACAGTTTCAGGCTATCCTCATCAGTTACGGTCTACCCAGCACCGTGCGCCAACGCCGTGGCATCGACATCGCCGCTGGCTGTGGGCAGCTCCGTGCTGAACATACCCGGTAGATTGAGATTTTGCCGCGAGTTAAATGGATTGTATGAATTTAGATAGCTTTTTAAGCGAGAAATTGGTTCCTTTCTCAACCCGCTGTAGTCAATGTGCGCAAAGCCGCTGCCATCGCTGCCCCTAACGCCTTGACCGAATTGTTTGTTAAGAAACGGCCGTAGCCCGCCGCCGCCATTTTTTCACGCAGTCCGGGGTCATTCTTGAGCGTGCAGATCGCTTCTGCCAATGCCTGTGGATTGTTGCGTTCAATCAAATAGAGGTGTTTTTTATGTGTTAAGGTTTCACGCACAACGGCCGAATCGCCTGAGACAACAGCACGTCCCATTGCCAACCCTTCCCAGACCTTGTTTTGGATGGTGTAATGGGATTGGCGCGTCATGCCAAACACCCCCAAAATCAGATGCGATTGAGCCAGCCCATCTAAAAGTTCATCACGCGCAACAAAACCATGAAACGTCACATTTTTTAGGTTTTCACGCATGACAATTGCTTCTAGTCGTTCTTTTTCTGGCCCTGTGCCATAAAAATGGAATTGAATAGCGGTTTGTTCACGCAATAGTAAGGCTGCGCCGATGATAGCATCGAGCCCATGTGAGGGTAAATAAGTGCCGTGATAAGACACGCGGAAGGTATCCACAGGTGGTGTGAGCGGGCGAGGATGGTAGACCGTTTCGTCTGCGCCATGCGGTACACGCTGGAAGCGCTCGGCAGGCAAATGATAGCGCTCACGATAATACGTTTCGTAGGCACTGTTTTCAGAAATAAGCAAATCCGGCAGCTTCAAGCCCCCTTTTTCAAGCCAAAAAATCAGTTTGGCGGTGAAGGGGCTTTTTTTTGTGAGGCCGCGCTCTTCGGCTACCAGATACAGCGACATGAGGATATCGAGTGCCATTGGTTTACGCCGCCACCATGTGAGCAGGCGTGCCAGATAGCTGTCAAATTGACCGGGATAGCCGATCAACATCACATCATATGCGGGGGTGTGGTTATGGGCACGATAAAGCTGCCAATAGGTCCGCATGACCCGCCCCCAGAAGCGTGGATTTTTCCAACCGCCGCTGGCTTGCTGCACGCGATCCTCGATGCTTTGCCACAATTGGGCGTGACATTCATAGACAATGACATTTTCTTGTGCTTGCAAACCTTGGATTAAGATGCGATTGCGGGTGTAGTTGGCGCGATAGGTACCAAAATAACAGATACGTAACGGCCGTTGCGCTTGTGAGCCTTCAGCTTTCATGGCGAACGATTATAACCAACCTATTTATGTTGCGCTTGTCATGGCGAAATCGTGACAAAGCTCACAGTACAAATTTCTGCTCTGATGGTAAAATGTAGCTGTAGTGCAAGCCTATTAAAAAAATTAATTTTGCGGAGCCTTCCAGGAGTATTGAACTCAACAATGGATGAATAGTGTAGGTTGAACCGATTATCGGCCCCATTCCGAAATCGTCAATCTACCCTCCGCATTCAAGTGAGAGGATTATAAAATGCTCGTTAAAGAACGTATGTCTTCCCCAGTAATCACCATTGATCCCACGATGCCGATTATGGAAGCATTAGATCTGATGAAACAGAATCAAATTCGGCGTACACCGGTGGTTGTTAAAGGCAAATTGATCGGGATTGTGTCTGATAAAGATTTGTTAAATGCAGCTCCTTCAGACGCAACTTCGCTTTCTGTATGGGAATTGAATTATTTGATCGGACGCATCACCGTCGCTGATGTCATGACCAAAAATGTTTTAACGATTACGGCCGATACGCCCATTGAAGAAGCCGCGTATTTAATGTCCACAAATAAGATCGGCGGTGTGCCGGTCATGAAGGACGGTCAGCTTGTGGGGCTGATTACCGAGACTGACTTGTTCAAAATATTTTTAGATATGATGGGTGCACAGGAGCCTGGTGTGCGTGTGACTGCCCTGGTTCCTGATAAAGCTGGTGAACTAGCCGTGCTAACGCATGCAATCGCCGAAGCGGGTGGCGAATTTATCTCTTTTGGACAATTTACCGGTACTGCGGATGAGAACAGCCTGCTTACCTTTAAGGTTAAAGGCATACAAATGGATGATGTTGCTGAAAAGATAGCCCCGTTTATTGACAAACTCGTTGATATTCGTGAGTGTTACTAAAGATTGAGGTAACAAACTAGTATGTCAGCTAATTATGCAAGTTGGCTGACATGCTGACATGCTGATAAGCTTCTTGCATGATATTAGTTACCGGCTCCACAGGATTTATTGGTCGTTCTTTAACCAATGCATTGACGCTTGCCGGCCATGAATGGCGTGCTTACAACGGCCGTATCAATTCCCCGACATCTTTACGCCAACAACTCGAAGGCATTACAACCGTATTTCATCTAGCTGGCTCAGAAGCACGTGGCCGCGTGCGCTTGCTGCGCCATGTTGATGTGGATGGGACTGCTCGCTTGCTAGAAGAAGCCAAAAAAGCTGGCGTCCAACATCTGATTGTACCCAGCCGTTTGGGTGCCGATCCGAATTCACTGCATGCGCTTTTACGCACCAAAGGTGAGGTTGAGCGCCTGGTACGTAATGGTGGCATCCCTTATACGATTTTGCGCACAAGTACCCTTTTTGGTCGTGGTGATCGTTTTTCTGAAATCATTCTTAGTTTAGCGTTGTGGAGTTGGCCATTTGTTTGGCTGCCTGGTGGTGGCGAGATCGCGATGCAGCCTTTGTGGGTCGAAGATTACGCACACTGCCTGATTGACTGCCTTTCGCGCCATGATTTGGTTAACAAGACGATCAAGATTGCTGGTGATGAACGTTTTCGTTACCGTGAAATGGTGCGGTTGATATTAGCGGTGGAAGGTGTCAGACGTATTCATGTACAATTGCCGTTGGCTTTGCTGCGACCAACAGCCAATTTATTATTTGGTTGGTGGTATTGGCCGCCCGTGACGCGCTTTTTTGTGGATCGCTTTTTTGTGCCGGAAGTAGCTGATTTGGATGCAGTCAGTCGTTATTTTGGATTTCGGCCGTTGCGCCTGCGCGAGACGATGGCTTACTTGCACAGACCTGGTAAGCGCCGCCGCCTGTTTCAACGTTGAGAAATACGGCCGTTTCTTCCAATTCTCTGTTATACTAATGCCCATTATCTAACAATATGACAAAGGGTATGTTTCAAACGGATTTCTGCCTGCGCAGGAATGACAAGCAAATGTGTTCCACCTAAAATGAAACACACCCCAAAACTAATCGACTATTTGACAACAAGACTAATCGACTAAAATTGGAGACCCGAATGACAAAAACAATCACAATAGACCAAATCGCCGCCAATGTAGGCAAATATGTTACTTTGCAAGGTTGGTTATACG
>CAYGMR010000199.1:5329-8792 GCA_964350725.1 uncultured Ardenticatenaceae bacterium
ATGCCAGTACACGCAAAGGGAAACTACTCTTTTTACGACTACGTGATGGCAGCGGTATGTGCCAGGGTGTTGCCTATCGCCCTGAGGTTGGCGACGAATTATTTGAAACCCTTAAACGCCTGGGACAAGAATCTTCATTGATTATCAGCGGCACTGTGCGTGAAAACGGCCGTGCGCCTGGCATCCCTGGTGGTTACGAAATCGGTGTTGAAGCTGTCGAAGTCTTACAAGACGCAACCGATTACCCAATTACCCCGAAAGAACATGGTGTCGAATTCCTCATGGATAATCGCCATTTGTGGCTGCGTTCTAATAAACAGTGGGCCATCATGCGTATCCGCACCACTGTTAAACGCGCCATCATCGACTTCCTCGACAATCACGGCTTTCTCAACATAGATACACCCATCATCACACCCGCCGCTGCCGAAGGCACAAGCACCTTGTTTGAAGTCGATTATTTTGAAGAAAAAGCATACCTTGCACAGACAGGTCAATTGTACAATGAAGCCAATATCATGGCGTTTGGCAAAGTCTATTGTTTTGGGCCGACCTTCCGTGCTGAGAAATCGAAAACCCGGCGGCATCTGACCGAATTTTGGATGGTAGAGCCAGAAATGGCCTTCTTCGACCTGGATGATTTAATGGCGTTTGAAGAAGAATTCATCACCTACATCGTACAAACTACTTTGGAAAAACGACGCCCAGAGCTTGAACTGTTGGAACGTGATTTGAGTGCCTTGGAAAAAATTCAAGCACCCTTCCCGCGCATCAGCTATGATGAAGCGATTGAGCGTTTGCATGCTTTGCGTGACGCAAGTGACGATCCTGAACAAAAAGATTTGCTGGCAATTGAATGGGGGGATGATTTTGGCTCGCCGCATGAGACTGAACTGACAAAACAATTTGAGAAACCGGTTTTTGTTTATGGTTATCCTTCACAGGTTAAAGCGTTCTATATGGAACCTTGGCCGGGTCGTCCTGAAGTTTGTAAAAGTGTCGATCTGTTAGCGCCTGAAGGGTACGGTGAAATTATTGGTGGCAGTGAACGCATGAGTGATCCGAAATTGCTGGTTGAAGCTATAAAACGCCATGATCTGCCGTTGGAGAATTATCAATGGTACATTGATTTGCGTAATTTTGGCAGTGTGCCCCACAGTGGTTTTGGACTGGGTTTAGAGCGTATGGTTACTTGGGTTTGTGGCATTGATCATATTCGCCAGACCACGCCGTATGCACGTACTTTAAATCGTATGCGTCCCTAAAATGTAGGTGGCAGGCAGTAAGTTGTAAGTGGTTAAGCAAGAGGTTCTTTTACTTGCAACTTGCCACCTCCCACCTTTAACTCACACGCTTGCTTTCATGCTGCGACTTGTTGCAACGCCCCGAATCCAGATCCTAAACGAGTTTGCCATGCCCATAAATGCCGTTTGACCGGATCCGTAGCTAGTTGGGTGATATTTTCACGCCAAAAATCTTTTTCAGGCAGTCCTTTTGCAACAGCTTCGATTGAATGGAAGGTGTATTTTGTTTGTAAGCCAGGGTAGGAGGGTGAATCAGTCAACATTTCAACCTTTTCGTAACCACTACCAACAAAGGCGATTTCATCTCGCGCCAAGCCTAATTCTTCCTGTAAACAGCGGATAGCAGCGAGGATATAACTTTCACCTGCTTTCATTTTTTCTGATGGTGGTTGGTGGCGTGAGCGTGTTTGTGCGTTACCAAATTCTTGCTCAATTTCAAGCAATACGCGGTTACCACGCCGAATGATAACCTGCACAACCTGAACGGTGCGTAAGGGCGGCGAGGTTTGAAATGTTATCTCTCCACTAATATATTCGCCCCACAAATTTCGCACTGTTTTAGTACCATTAACTCCCCATGTTGCTGTGTCGATACCATTTGTGTTAAGCCAAAGATCAAGTTCCCGGATATTGGTAAACGGTTTCATTGTGCGTTCCTTTGCCAACTCATTGTTACATGTTTTGTGTTTACTTCTAATGGTTACGACTGTATTATCCAGAGTGGAGGCAAAATGAGCAAGATAGTTATATCAGGATTAATCAACATAGAAACGACATTAAAAACTGATTTATTTCCTTTAATATATGTGCCTGTACGGTATCCATAGCCACAGACGTGCATGCAATATCCTTATTGGAAGATGAATACAAGCGTGATTTTATGACTATGGCGCATATTTTAATCATGAGCAATGAACTGTTGCCTTGTGCGCCTGAACTATGAGCTAAACAAGTCCAAGACAAGTTTAGAATACTGATTATTGTGATGGGTTTAGGTGCAGAGGGTGCTAGATGTCCAGCCAGATCAACTTCGTGATGTAATTGACATATTCGTCTTCAACATCTGCGATGGTGGGGTATTCCTGGAGTTCAGATTCGCCGACAATTTGCAGTAAACAACGATTATTGGGGAATTGAGTGCCGTAGGCGATGTTTTCTACGCTTTGTTCGCCTGACAAGGTTGTACGACGTGTTAAAATAAAGCGACGGAATGGTATTGGCAGTGCAGTGGGCAGTTTTCGATCCCATCTGATTGGGTTAACGAGGGGTTTGGGAACGGCCGTTAAGACAACGGCCGTTCCGACTGTAACAATGCCCAATGCCAAAAAATCACGCCGGGATGGTTTGAGAATCTCCTCTTTTGAAGTTTGTGTGTTACGTTCGTTTTCTTGCATAATAATCTGGTTTAGACAGTATGGTCGATCACTTACGATCATAATTACGTTTAACGATAATGAAACTTGTTCTCATAGGTGATTCACAAAAAATATTCTGAATAAAAACAATCGTGGCATTGTGAATTTCTCAAGGAAACCACGATTTCACGAATTGGTTATTTCAAAGGACTAATCGCGGTTTACCTAATGCCCCCACCACAGATCGAAATTTTGGATACGCCCGTACACCGTGTTACCATGGATCAAACTGTGCAAATAGTCAGCCAGTTCATGCTTGAGCCGCGTCTGCATCAGATCGCTACCACGAACCCAGAATTTGTGATGACGGCTCAAAAAGATGTTGACTTTCGCCGCATTTTACAATCAGCTGATTTATGCATTCCCGACGGTGTCGGTTTATTATATGCGGCACGCTGGTTGGGCGATCCGTTACCAGAACGTGTGCCTGGTTCGGAATTGGTTTATCGTTTGGCAGAAACGGCCGCTTCCCACGGCTGGCGTTTGTTTTTATTAGGCGCAGCCCCTGGTGTGGCCCAAGCAGCCGCCGACATTTTCCAAACGATGTATCCCGCTTTACGCATTGCTGGCACCTATGCGGGTTCACCGGCATTAGAAGAGAATGATGCAATTGTAGAGCGTATCAATAGCAGTGGGGCTGATATTTTATTTGTGGCTTATGGTGCACCTAAACAGGATAAATGGATAGCGCGAAATCGGGAAAAGTTAACGGCCGTTCGTGTGGCCATCGGTGTCTGGGGTTCG
>CAYGMR010000199.1:8802-9698 GCA_964350725.1 uncultured Ardenticatenaceae bacterium
CGGCCAAAGCGGTACGCGCACCCCATTGGGCCGGTAAATTAGGTCTCGAATGGCTGCACCGTCTCTATCTAGAACCGTGGCGTTGGCGGCGCATGTTAGCCCTACCGCAATTCGCTATTCGTGTAGTACTATCAAAAATTTTTTAAAACCACAGGATACACAAAAACACAAAGCTTCTCTCTGTGTCCTCTGTGCTCTCTGTGGTGAACCTTTCAGGAGAAAAATGGAAGCCTTAAAACAACGTATCCGAGAAGAAGGCCGCAACCTTGGTCGTGGTATTTTGAAAATCGATAGTTTTCTAAATCATCAAATCGACCCTGATTTGATGGTAGCTGTAGGCGAAGATATCGCCGAGCAATTTGCTGGCAGCGAACCAGATTTAATCCTGACAGCCGAAGTCAGCGGCATCATCCCTGCCGTGATGACTGGCCAGGCGATGGGTAATTTGCCGGTTGTTTATGCACGCAAACACAAACCCATTACAATGATGGAACCGGTCTATGTCGATTCTGCACCGAGCCATACAAAGGGTGGCGAAGTCATGCTCATGGTCTCGCCTGAATTTTTACACGCTGGTGATCGTGTGCTCATTGTTGATGATTTTCTGGCCAGCGGACGCACGCTCGCTGCCCTCTGTCGCATCATTCAGAATGCCGACGCGACCCTTGTAGGGATCGCGGCCGTAGCTGAGAAGACATTTGAAGGCGGTCGCGAATTATTGGCGCAGTGGAATGTGCCAATTTACTCCGCTGCACAAATCACCGACATGAGCGACGGCAAAATTATTGTAAGCTAGTAGTCCATCAAACAAAGTTTGACGGATGGTTGTAAAACGATTTGGCAAATCGTTCCGCTGCGATTTACCAAATCGCGCTACTTGCAACCCGACAAAAGAA
>CAYGMR010000200.1:0-6334 GCA_964350725.1 uncultured Ardenticatenaceae bacterium
GCGGCCCTTTTATTGGTTAGTTGTGGCGGTGGCGACACAGCCACTGAACCCACAGAAAGTGAAACAGCGACAGAAGCTGAAGCCCCCACCGAAGAAGTGGTCGCGACAGAAGAACCAGCCGATGAAGCCGTAACCGACATCTCTGCTGATGCCGACACAGAAGGTATTCAGCCGATTCGCATCGCGATTGTGATGCCCAGCACGATCACCGATTTGGCCTGGAGCCAGGCGCTCTACGATGCATTATTACGCATTCAAGAAAGTGCCGGTGGCGCAGAAGTAGTAGAAATCGCTTACACCGAGAATATGTTTAATGTGACCGATGCTGCGGCTGCGATTCGTGATTATGCGGCAGATGGCTACGGCCTGGTGATTGCTCACGGCACACAGTATGGTACATCCCTCTTCGAGGTCGCGCCCGATTTCCCAGACACGAGTTTTGCATGGGGAACGGCCGTTGATACCGGTAAAGATGCAGGCATAGACAACATCTTCGCCTATGAAGCACGTGCAGAAGAAGGCGGCTACGTCAATGGCGTTCTCGCTGCTGCACTCTCTGAATCTAATGTTTTAGGCGTGGTTGGCCCCGTCGAAGCGGGTGATGCCAAGCTGTACATCGACGGCTTCGTCGCCGGTGCAGAGGCAGCCAATCCAGATATCACCGTCAATGTCTCCTACACCGGCTCCTTTGGTGACACAGCACTGGCCGCAGAAGCCGCCAACACCCACATTCAAGCCGGTGCCGATGTCCTCACCGGTTCTGCCCAACAAGTTGTAGGTGCCATTGGTGTTGCGAAAGAACAAGGCGTACCCTGGATGGGTACCCAATCCGACCAAAGCCCCTTAGCCCCTGAAATTGTCGTTGCTTCACAGATTTATGATTGGGATGGCGTTCTGACAGACATGATCATGAAACATCAAGCTGGCGAATATGGCGGCACCGCTTATGTGCTCACTCTAGAAAATGGCGGCCTAGTCATCAAGTACAACGACAGCTTGGATGCGGATGCTGTGGCGGCTGCACAAGATGCAGAAGCCCAAATCGTCGCCGGAAATATCAATGTGATGGATGCGCTAGCCGGTTTAGAAGGTGAAGCAGCAATGGAAGATACTGCGATGGAAATGCCGGAAATCGAACCGGTTCGCGTCGCGCTTGTCATGGCTTCAACCATCAGCGATCTTGCCTGGAGCCAATCGATGTATGACTCCATCATCGCCTTGCAAGAATTTTATGGCGAAGATGTGATTGAATTAGTCTATACAGAAAACATGTTCAATGTAACTGATGCGGCCTCCGCGATTCGTGATTACGCCGATCAAGGTTATAACATTGTCATCGCTCATGGCGCGCAGTATGGCACAACCCTGTTTGAATTAGCCGCTGATTACCCCGAAACTAGCTTTGCTTGGGGCACCGCCACCGACACTGGCGCAGAGGAAGGCATTGAAAATGTATTCGCTTATGAACCACGCGCCGAACAAGGTGGTTATGTCAGTGGTGTGTTGGCCGCAAATCTGACTGAATCCGGCATTATCGGCCTGGTTGGTCCCGTAGATGCGGGTGATGCTAAGCTGCATGTCGATGGTTTCTTGGCGGGTGTGCGCGATGCCAACCCGGACGCGCAGGTCAATGTTTCTTTCACCGGTTCATTTGGTGACACAGCATTAGCAGCTGAAGCGGCTAACACGCATATCGCGGCAGGTGCCGATATTTTGACTGGTTCATCACAGCAAGTCGTTGGCGCAGTTGGCGTGGCCAAAGATGCTGGCATCCCTTGGATGGGCATCCAGTCCGACCAGTCACCATTGGCTCCTGAGATTGTCGTCGCAACTGTGTTGTACGATTGGCAACCCACTTTACTGGATATCATCACATCCAACCAAGCCGGTGAATACGGTGGCCGCGTGATACAACTTACGCTTGCAAATGGTGGCCAGAAGATGGTTTACTTCACCGATAATTTGCCAGAAGCAGCCGTAGAAGCAGCCAAGGCAGCCGAACAAGGTATCATCGACGGTTCAATTGAAATCGTCATTGACCCACGGTAAATGTTAATTAGAAACCGGGTTTTAGATAAACCCGGTTTCTTCACCAAATTATGGATTTAGTCATTCGCAACGGCCGTTCCGACCAGGACGGTCAACCATTAGAAGTTGGTATCAGCGGTGGGATTATCACGGCGCTGGCACCTTCCGGGCTGCCGTCCGGCACGGCCGAAATTGATGCGGGCGGCGGTATGATCTCGCCCGCATTCATCGAATCCCATTTTCATCTGGAAAATGCATTTTTGTGGGATGGCATGTTGAATCAGAGCGGTACGCTGCAAGAAGCCATCGATATCTATGCGAAGGTAAAGCATGATTTGACTGTCGATGATATGGTGGAACGCGCAGGCCGGGTAATTAGAACGGCCGTTGCCAACGGCACCCTCTTCCTGCGCAGCCACGTCGACATCGACCACATCGCCAAACTGAGCATTTTGAAGGGAGTCGCCGCTGCGCGTGAAGCGCATCGTGACCTGATGGAGATTCAACTGGTCGCTTTTCCACAGTTAGGCCTGGCACGTAATCCGGAAGCTGTCGATATGATGTGGGCGGCCATGGAAAATGGCTGCGAGCTGGTCGGTGGCATGCCGCATGGCGAACGTGACATGGATGATGCCGCCAAACAGATCGAGATCGCCTTTGAAATCGCACAGGCATACGATGCCGACATCGACATGCACATCGACGAAACCGATAATCCGTATTGGCAATCGTTGGAACTGTTGGCAGATAAGACAATTGAAACCGGATGGCACGGCCGTGTCACCGCCGGTCATTGTTGTGCAATGTCGGCCTGGGATGATGCTACGGCCGAACGCATCATCAGCAAAGTGAAACAAGCAAATATCCACGTTGTCACCAATGCACCCATCAACCTGATGCTCGAAGCCCGCGAGCATGGTCATCCGAAACCCCGCGGCATTGCACGTGTAAAAGAACTGTTGGCGGCAGGCGTAAACGTCGCTTGTGGGCAAGATGATATTCAAAATATGTTTTATGCCTACGGCCGTATGGATACATTAGAAGTGGCGCTGATCACGGCTCATGCCGCGCATATGAGCGCTCCGCATGAAATTCAAGCGGCTTTTGATATGTCGCGCTATAACGCGGCCAAGTTGTGGCCGCTGGCTAATTATGGCGTTTATGTGGGGGCAGCAGCGAATCTGGTCGTTTTGGATGCAGATTCGGCGGTGTCGGCACTGCGCAGGCAGCCGGATAGACGTTTTGTGATTCGCGACGGCCGTGTCGTCTCTGAAACCCGTACACAGGTTAAATGGCATTAAATAACCAGGTCATTCCTGCATAGGCAGGAATCCATGCCTCTGGATACCCGCGCAGGCGGGTATGACAACAACTTAGCATGATGAGAGTTGATTCATATGAGCGAAAAAAACAATCTCCTCCCCTCCGGATTACCCCGTATTGAATCTTTAGAAATGCGCGGCATCACCAAACGCTTCCCAGGTGTGCTGGCCAACGACCGCGTGGATTTTGACGTTAAAGCGGGTGAAATTCATGCCTTGCTGGGCGAAAACGGAGCCGGCAAGAGCACATTGATGAAAATCCTGTATGGACTCTACCAGCCCAACGAGGGCGAAATTCTGCTCAATGGTAATCCGATCACGATCAATTCACCCACCGATTCGATCAACCACGGCATCGGCATGATCCACCAACATTTTATGTTGGTTGACAATATCACAGTCGCCGAAAACGTCGCCTTAGGTCTCAAATCATCACGCGGCCCACGAATGGACCTGGACCGCGTCTCAGCACGCATCAATGAGTTGACCCAAAAATATGGCCTAACGGTTGATCCGCAAGCGATCATCTCTGATCTATCCGTGGGTGTGCGCCAACGTGTTGAAATTATTAAGGCGTTATATCGCGGGGCGGCGTTGCTGGTTTTGGATGAACCAACGGCCGTTCTCACACCGCAAGAAGTCAACGATCTTTTTGTGATTTTCAAACAGATGGCTGCCGACGGTCATGCTTTGGTTTTTATCTCGCATAAGCTAAATGAAATTTTTGCGTTGACAGATCGGGTATCGGTTTTGCGCGACGGCCGTATGATCGGCACGGTCCAAACTGCGGATTCCGACAAATATAAGCTCGCCAATATGATGGTTGGGCGCGAGGTGGTTTTGTCGCGCTATTTGCCTGATGTTGAGTTGGGTGAGGTGCGCTTAAAGATGGCGGGGGTAACGGCCGTTAATGCCCACGATCAACCCGTCCTACGGGATGTCAGCTTTGAAGTGCGCAGCGGCGAAATCGTGGGGGTTGCTGGCATCTCCGGTAATGGACAGCGTGCGATTGCCGAATCAATTGCTGGCTTGCAGCACGTACAAACGGGCACGGTTGAACTTGAAGGCGTCGACGTGACCAACTTCACTCCCTCACAGATGATCGAAGCTGGGCTTTCCTACATCCCCGAAGAGCGCATGCACGACGGCGTGATCAAAGATTTCAGCGTCTCCGAAAACTTTATCCTGCAAGACCATATCCGCCCGCCCTACAGCAATGGTCTTTTCCTGAACTTCAAACGCATCGCCAGTCGTTCACAGGAATTGATCGACGCCTTTAATGTCAAAACCCCCAGTCAGGAAACCCCAGTCAAGAATTTATCTGGCGGTAACATCCAAAAACTGATTCTAGCGCGTGAATTACCGCGTGGCCCGCGCGTACTGATTGCCGCCCAACCCACCCGTGGTGTTGATATCGGTGCCACCGAATACATCCACGGACAGCTCATCGAAAAACGCTCCGAAGGGCTTGCTACCTTGCTCATCTCCGAAGATTTGGATGAAGTTAAAGCGATGTCTGACCGCATTATTGTTGTCTACGGTGGCGAGATCATGGGCATCGTCAACAGCAGCGAAGT
Organism: uncultured Ardenticatenaceae bacterium; assembly: GCA_964350725.1. Lineage (GTDB taxonomy): Bacteria > Chloroflexota > Anaerolineae > Promineifilales > Promineifilaceae > JAACFF01. The sequence goes on from CAYGMR010000200.1 coordinate 4,928, forward strand.
CACCATTGATCAGCTTGGTCTGATGATGGCCGGTGAACCTGCTGAAGCAGTTTTGGCTGATTAAAAAAGGTTTACATTTGAACAACTTGACACACAAGGACACCATTTGGCAGCACCTGATGTATTATTACTCGAAATTGGTATTCAATTATTGGAGGTTGCCAAATGAAAGTTTTCACCTATTCTGAAGCCCGTCAAAAACTTTCCACCGTACTCGACCTTGCTCGCTCTGAAGAAGTAATCATTAAACGTCGTAGCGGAGAAACTTTCACGGTAGTTTTTAGACAAACATCCGATTCTCCATTTGATGTGCCAGGCATCGACACAAAAGTAACTACTGAAGATATTCTGAGTGCAGTGGGCGAATCGCGTTCCCGGTCAACTGCGTGAATTCAGTTCAAGTGGCCGTTGTACAAGAAGGCATTTTGTATGTCGATTTGGATTTATCTGAAATTGTGCGTGCGAAACTTGATTTTGATGTGGTGGGTCATTATGCCAGGCCTGATATTTTTCAGCTGTCCATCAGCAGCGCACCACAACAGACAGTCACCTTCACATATCCGATTCACGACACAAAGTAATCATGGGGATATTGTCGGGCGTTTGCCACTGGTTAAACGGGATAAAGTCTAGCTTTTTGTAGAGGTGGACGGCGGGGGTGTTGGCAACGGCCGTATCCACCGTCACCCTACTCCATTCTACCAAATCCAAAACCTCAGCCAACAAACCACTGCCCAACCCTTGCCGGAAAAAATCAGGATCGACCACCAGACTGGCAATATGAATATGTTGGGCTTTTATGTGTTCGATTTCGGTAACGGCCGTTAGCCGTTCACCTTCCCAATAGCCATAAAAATCTGATTCAGCCTCCATGATTTGGGTTACACTGCGTCGTAAAGGGGGAAAATCTTCAATGCCGAGCAAATCAGCTTCTATGCGGTAAGCACGTTGTAATATGGAATAAAGCTTTGCTGCTGCTTCACGCTGCTGCGGTTTAATCTTACAAACACTCATTCAGTTGAAGAATTATCTTGATTATTTCCTGGTGTCAGGTTGTCCGGTTTAAAAGGTAACGCATCCCGTCCAATACGATAGGCCTGCCCAAACATGACATTCGAGATAATTCCTACATAAAAATACATGAATCCGGTCAAAATGGGGACGAAACAACACAAAACAATCGTCATATATAACAATTGCATACTATATGAAATAAACATCACGGTACCCAACACCAAAATTGTAGTAAGCAGATAACCACCCAGGTTCGCTTGAAAAATCGGCCACCACTCACGCACACGAAACGCAGCGCCAACTTGTTCATTCACAATCGTATGGCCAACTGCGGCTGGTAACACAATCGTTAACAGTAAAAACAACGTAATACTGAGGCCAAACAGCGCCATA
>CAYGMR010000200.1:6344-9685 GCA_964350725.1 uncultured Ardenticatenaceae bacterium
GGCTGGTAACGGGTCTGCTCCACTTGCGGCACTCATGGGAACCAGCAACGCCGGTATAAACATGGCAAAATAACCAGTGAAAAAGAGCAGAACAATCGGCAAATAGGCGATAAATTTAACGATGATCACCCGCAGCCCTTGTTTAAAAAGCAGCCCCCAATCATCCCATTCTGGCAATGTCAACGGCTCTTCAGCTTCAACACCAGCTCGAAAAATGCTTACAAAATAACCCGTCAAAAAAACCCAGGGGATTACAGGTATGACGAACCCGCCAATACTTAACAAAAAGCCGATCCCAATTTTTTGTTTCCAATTTGGATCATTAAAAGGGAAGGTAAACAAATATTGAAGTTGATCCACGGTACTTGTGTTTTGCATAACTCTTACCTCATTTTTACGTGACAATAATCAGCAATCAACACGTAAATTATGCCATAATTATAAAATTTGTCCTAGACATGAAATCATGGCACACTTACAATGCTTTTCGGTGTTCCATTATGACCAAACAAAGCGACTATATTTGGAACGGTTTTGACATAAATGGAGTTGAGTGTTGTATCTCTCGGCTCCAATGGGAACAACACGTGTACAAACGACCTGACAATTAGCCAATGTTTATCATTAACCATTCAGGCAATGCAACGTGTAGATTTAGAGAAGCCTGATCGTAGACGCCCTGATGAAAACGGTCGTCGCTTTCGCTTTGTGGATATAGTTGATCCAACTATGGTAGGTTATATTCTACGAGTTAGCATAAAATATGTACGCCAAAATGATGGTCTGTGGATCAAATTCTACCAAAGTTGTTGGCACCAGAGGTCATTATGATTTATGAAATTCATTCTTTAGGGTATGATGTTGAATCTGATGAATTAGACTTGCTCATCAATTACTCTACCCCCCAACCTGGCTACGCTATTGATATAGGTAATGGTGTTCTTGTGCGGCGACACATGGAAACTGAACAAATTGTTGGTGCAATAATCAGAGGCTACCGACAATTTGCTGAAGCTGTACGTCAAAACGAACCTTTTCATTGGCAATTGGCACGTGAAAAAAACCTTGAAGACATTGCACAGGCTATTGTAAATTGGCAAAGTGACATTGATGATTTGTCGCAAACATTAGCTCACAAATTAGGTGCCAATCAATTACAGTATTCCTTGGTAGAAACATTGTTAGCGTTGCCAATGGCATCCTAACTTGCTGCTTTGTTAGCATATCTCTCGTCGAATGGCTCCATCTTCAAGCCACCAAACCTCGGTTGCAAAACGCTCAATAAAAGTGCGATCATGGACAACTGAAAGGGTTGTGCCTTCAAAGCCAAGCAGGGCCTGTTCAAACATCTCGCGTGAGGGAATGTCGAGGTGGTTGATCGGTTCATCCAGGAGCAAGAAGTTACAGCCTTGCACCACCAGCAGCGCCAATTCTAAACGCGCACGCTGTCCATAACTCAAAAGCCGGTTGGCTTTCAAAGGTTCATCGCCCGCAAACAAAAACTGGTGCAAGAAAGTACGGATTTCTGTTTCAGAGCCGCTGCTGTGCAGGCGCAGCGTTTCTACAGGACTCAGTGCTGGGTCAAGCAATTCTTGTTCTTGGGACATATACCCTAGCTGCACGCTGGGGCCTAAAATTATCTCACCCATCAATGGCGGGATTTGACTGGCAATGGTGCGTAACAGCGTTGTCTTGCCAATCCCATTTTCGCCGGTTAACACAATTCGTTGTCCAGATTGCACATAGAGGTCTTCGATGTGTAACAAGGGACATTCTGGGAGGTAGCCAATGGTAAGATTTTCCAGATGCATGACAGAACGGCCGAGGGACACGGCCGTTTCCAAATCAAAACGCATCTGCCAACTCCGTCCCGGCTTTTCCACACGTTCATCTGACTCCAAATAACGACCTAACTTAGCCTCGCGAGCTTTCGCTTTTTTGGCCTTCTTTTTCGCCGAACTGCGCACATAATCCTTAAACCCTGCTTCCTTCATGCGTGCCCCGCCCTTTTTGGGTGAGATCGAGGCATATTCCGAGGCACTGGCAATAGCACGTACCTGCGCAATATCTTGCTCGATACGCTTGATTTCAGCGACCTGATCCTGGTAGGCAGCCATTTGTTTTTCGCGTTCAAGCTGCCATTGCGCCAAATAGTCGCTGTAATTACCGGCATACTCACGCGCTTGTTGTGTTTGCGGATCTAGAAACAGGATTTTGTTACACACTTGATCCAAGAACGAGCGATCATGTGAAACAAGCAGCACTCCCCCAGCAAATGCAGCCAGCCACGCCTCCAGCCATTGCAACATGCCAATGTCGAGATGGTTTGTAGGCTCATCCAGCAGCAACAGTTGGGGGTCATCCAAGAGCGTTAAGGCCAAACCCAGGCGCGTCTTTTGGCCGCCGCTCAACAAACCTGCAGGCAAATTGGGATCTACTATATCAAGGCCCAACGCTTTGATGATCTGAGCCGCACGACCTGTATCAGCACGGGACAAGCGTGCCAGGATAGCGTCGTATTGTTGTTGTACGGCCGTATCATCAGGATTTTCCGCCAGGGATTGCGCCAGATACAGCAAGTCCGCTTCTAATGCATCAATCGAGTCAACGGCCGTTTTGATGATGCTGTCTACGGTTGCTTGCGGGTCCGGCTCAAAACCTTGTGCCAGATAGCCAATACGCAAATGGGGAGCGTAACTGACAGAGCCAGAGGTAGGTGACTCCGCCCCGGCGATCAGGCGCAGCAAAGTCGTCTTGCCACAGCCATTAGGCCCAATCAGCCCCATACGGTCGCCAGGATTGACGCTAAAAGTGACATCATTAAATAAAGTTTTCAGGTTAAAAGTTTTTGATAGTTGGTGAACGGTAAGCATGACAGATAGGTAAACCACAAAAAGAACTTTGATAAAAACAGTGCTGATTTGTGGTTTCCTCAGGGAAAACGGGAGAATTACCCTTTTCTAATTCAAGTTACTTTCCCGTTTTCACCTAACTCCAAACGATTAGAGATAATAAAACAGCAATAACACCCTTATAGGTGTTACCAAATCGTTATGGGGGGTGGGGTTATCCTACTCTGTCATTTATTTGTCACCTCTTGCAGGTCGATAAAGATTACATGTTATTGTCTAAAATGTCAATCGTCGGCGAAATTCTTGAACCAACCTCATTGATAAAACAGAAGAAGGTTGATGGCAACGGCCGTTGCCCCAACAAAAAAAGCGGAATGCGGAACCAAATTGTTCCACATTCCGCGGCTGTTATCAGCCCACCAATCCCCAATCCGCACTAATTAGGGTCGCCACTCAGGCGATTCGTCCTTGACGTCGTTATCGGTCAGG
>CAYGMR010000201.1:0-3994 GCA_964350725.1 uncultured Ardenticatenaceae bacterium
AAGTCAGTGTACGTGTACCAGCATGGCGTATTTTAAGTAAGGCAGTCAGCCCCTTGCCCGTTGTCAAAGAAGCAGAAGTTGATGGCGAGGTTGTGCGTTACAGCGCTTTTGCTGATGTTGAAGAACGCTATCGTCAACGTTATGCTGATTTGGCCGTAAATCCTGAAGTACGCGATGTTTTTCGTAAGCGCGCGCAAGTGATCAAAGCTTTACGCGATTTTATGGATAACAACGACTTTTTGGAAGTTGAAACACCCATTTTACAACCACTCTATGGTGGGGCTGCGGCACGGCCGTTTACTACACTGCACAATCAACTGAAACAAGAACTGTTCTTACGCATCTCTTTTGAATTGTACCTGAAACGCCTTTTAGTAGGTGGCTTTGAGCGTGTCTATGAAATCGGCCGTGACTTCCGTAACGAGGGCGTTAGCTTCAAACACAACCCGGAATTCTCGCAGCTTGAGTTTTATGCTGCCTACTGGGATTATCATGATGTGATGGATTTTACCGAACATATGATTTCCTCAGCTGCTCAAGAAACCCTTGGCACGACCCAAATAACATTTGGTGAAGAAGAAATAGAACTAGCGGCTCCCTGGGTTCGCATGACTTTGCGCGACGCAATCAAAAAATTCGCTGAAATTGATTACATGGATTATTTGGACGCAGAAAGCTTGACCAGTGCCATTCGAGGCATTGGTGGACACGCGCCAGAAGGATCGAGTTGGGGCAAATTGATTGATGGTTTGCTTGGCGATTACGTGGAACCACATTTGATTACACCAACATTTATTACCGAATATCCGCGTGATATTTCGCCACTGGCCAAAGGCAAACCCAATGACCCCTTCCATGTGGAACGGTTTGAATTTTTCATCGCTGGCATGGAAATGGGAAATGCATTCACTGAATTGAATGATCCCATTGAACAGCGCAAACGCTTTGAAGATTTGCAAAAAATGTACAGCAGCGATGATGACGAAATCAATCCAATCGATGAAGATTATATCCGTGCTATGGCCTATGGTATGCCGCCCAATGGTGGTTTTGGCATGGGGGTTGATCGGCTGGCAATGTTATTGACCAACAAACATACCATTCGCGAGGTTTTACTATTTCCTCATCTACGCGAACGCGATAATTAAGCAAAGAAAATAAAAAGCCCTTCTCATGATTGATAAGGTTAACTATCTAGTCCGTTGTTGATGGAGGCAATGTTTCTTCTGTGTACTGAATCACTGGCACACCTTCGAATAGTTCTTCACTACGAGTAGTCCAATCAATTTGATAATGATCAAACTTGACACGCGCATTTCCATTTAGGTTATTGTTGCGCACCATTAATCCGAAGTAATGGTTGCCTAAATAGGTTGTATCCACGACACAATCGCCGACAGGAGCTTTATTTGCGGCAATACAAATCTTACCTTCTGCATTGACAGTAACATCCCATTTCACCCAACCACTTGCATTAACTTTTGTCCAGGGGATTAAGTCTGGCCCTTGATTTTGGTTGTCGCTATTGTGGCTATCAATACGCTTAAGTTTCATATTGATATATGGACCATCATCGTTTTTGTTATATTCGGCACGCATTTCATAATAATGAGTGAAGCAACTTGTGAAATTTGTGTCGGGGCAGGGTTGACCGTTCCAATCCCCACCAAAGATAATGCTGTAGCTGTGGCCATTTTCGGGTTCTTTAAATATGGCTACAGTTTGCACATTGTAGGGAATTGATCGTGATTGGGCCATGGGTGAAACTAGCACGTAGCTGGATTTATTAAATACCTTTAGCTGTAAGAAGCCACAACGGCCACCATCACAATCATTGGTGGGAACGTGTTGCAGGTTGTAAGAAGCACCATTTGTCCAACGACGAGCATTCCAAGGAACGATCGTGTTGGTAAAATTATCCAGGTATGTGCTTGATGGTGGTGGCGTTGCTGTCGCTACGGGTGTTGCTGTTGCTACGGGTGTGGGGGTTGGTTCATGAGCAATAACAGGCAAATGTGTTTGCATGGGGTAACGCAATTCGATGGATACATCATCGATGAATGCGCCCGCTTTAGTAAGACTGCCCGAATCGTCACTTTGGAAATTGAAGGCAACATACAGTTGATTACTGTTCAGATAGGGTGTTAGGCTAATACTGGACGTTGTCCATTCAATTGTCCCAGTTGTATCGAAAGTCGTCCAATTGACTCCGTCATTGGAGATAGCCACACGAAAAACATCTCCCGCATCAGCATCTACGGAATAGCTGAACATCAAACTACCTTCGACAACGCCAGTAACATTATATGGGCCGGTTCTGAGCCAGGTATCTACATTGGCGGGATACCCATCTTGACCAGGCGTATATCCACTGCCTATAGTGCCGCCACCTATGGCCCAGGCGCTATTTTGGCTTGCTGGGTTTTGGCTATTTGCCACAGCGCGTACGCCCCAAAGAATTTCACCGGGGTCGTTAGGATTGTAATTATTCCAATATGCGCCATTAATGACACCACTTTCAAAATTATCATCCAAGACTGTAACCCAGTCGGATGGGTTTTCTACGACTGAGATTACTTCTGCATTTTCTGATTCTGGAAATTCAAAATATCGACTGCCGACTTCACCTTCAAATGCAGGTACATCCGGAAGCGATGCGCTTACGTTTGTCGGTGCTTGCTTGAATGTCCATACGACTGCAAATATTAACAACGTTATTAAAGATGCGGGGATTAAGACCATAAGCCCACGCTGTTTTAGTTGATTCATTTTTCACTCCTTACCTTCAAAAATAAAATGCAAACCTATGCTTGTTGAGATCCTCTATCTCATTATCGTGCATAGTTGCAACCAGATTCATTTTATAGCATTCAATGGTTCAGTCAATTTCTTTAACGCGGATTAATGGGTGTGAGGATTTATCAGGAAGTTTACCGAATGTATGGTATTATTATTTGCAACTTTTTGCATAAAACTGCGTACAAATAGGTGAAAGATATGGATGATAACAAAAGGAATGAATCCGTGAAACAAGAAACTGCAGTCACAAATTACACCAAAGAGCCTAGTTTTTGGCAAGAAGTATGGGAACAAGTGCGACTGGTATATTATTTGATATTGGATAGGGAAGTTCCTATTTACCTCAAAATAATTCCACTATTGTCGTTTTTATATTTGATTTTCCCGATAGATTTGATCCCGGATTTTGCAGTTGGGTTGGGACAATTTGATGATCTAACAGTTCTGCTAGCTGGAGCAAAAGTTTTTATTGAACTTAGCCCCAACGAAGTTGTAGCGCGCTATATTGCACGTATGCGCAATAAAGGCGGGTACGATACGCTAGACCAACCAAACCAGTCAGAAGCCGAACTTGAGAGCGAGTCCGACATTGTCGAAGGCATTATTATTGATGATGTCCCGCTTGATTAATCGGTAGTTTTCGTGATTTTTAACTGCTGCAGTTACAATACTGCGGCAGTTTTTGTTTTGGGCCAATGCAAGAAAATAAGGATCCCGGAAATGGGTCGTTTTGGCATTGGCTAATCTATTCCCTTGTTGGATCAATTGGGTTATCTATTATTGGGAATAGCTTTAGGCAATTGGCAGTAGGTTGAGCAAGATAAGTTCTGATATCCTGTTGCTAATTAACAATGATCTTATATCTTTCAAAGTTGGAGCCTTTCCTATGAGTAAATTTGTGATTACCGGTGGCGTGCCCTTGCAGGGTGCCATCACAGCCAGTGGCAATAAAAATGCCGCTCTCAAATTAATCCCGGCTTGTATCCTAACCGATCAACCAGTCACCTTGCATAATATTCCAAATATTCAAGATGTGAAAAATACGCTCCTGATCATGAGCGATTTGGGTGCAGATGTGACTAAACTGGGGGCTGGTAGTTGGCGTATCCATGCCAAAAATATCAAAAAAACTGAGCTTGACAGCATGTTGGCAGGTCGTACACGTGCTTCCTTTGTTTTTGCAGGGCCGATGTTA
>CAYGMR010000201.1:4004-9676 GCA_964350725.1 uncultured Ardenticatenaceae bacterium
ATGGGTAAAATCACCTTGCCAATTCCAGGTGGCGATGTGATTGGTGCACGTCCTTTGGATACCCATGTGCAAGCATTGCGTGCGCTTGGTGCCCAGATCGAGGTTGAACAAGGTGTGTTTACGATGTCAGTTGAGAAATTGCAGGGGGCAGGTTCCTTGTTGTTGGCTGAAGCCAGTGTAACTGCTACTGAGAATGCGATTATGGCGGCGGTGTTGGCTGTGGGGGAAACTATCATCGACAATGCCGCTTCAGAACCGCATGTACGCGATTTGTGCCATTTCTTGAATAAATTAGGCGCGGATATTGCTGGCATTGGCACGAATCATCTCATCATTAATGGCGTTGATGGTTTAAGTGGCGGTGAGTTTACGATGGGTGCTGATTTTATGGAGGTTGGTAGTTTTATTGGAGCAGCGGCCGTTACTGGCGGCGAAATCCGCATCAAAAACGCCGATCCACACAATCTAGGCATGGTACGCCTTGTTTATGAGAAAATCGGTGTGCACTGGTTGGAAGAAGGCAATGATATTATCGTGCCGCCGGGTCAACCTTTGCGCGTTGATTCAGCATTGGGCGGCCGTATCCTTTCAGTCAAGCCCATGCCGTGGCCGGGATTTCCACCAGATTTGATGTCGATTGCAGTGGTGATGGCGACCCAGGCTGCCGGCTCGATAATTTTGCACGATTGGATGTATGAAAGCCGTTTCTTTTTTGTTGATAATCTCGTTTTTATGGGCGCACGCATTGTGTTGTGTGATCCACATCGTGTCTTAGTGCAAGGGCCCGCCAAGCTCTATGCCAGTCCACACGGTGTGCCCAGCCCCGATGTGCGTGCTGGTATGGCGATGGTTTTAGCGGCGTTATGCGCCGAAGGTACCAGTGTCATCCACAATATTCAACAGATTGACCGTGGTTATGAGCAAATCGAGCATAAATTGCAATCGTTAGGGGCTCAAATTGAGCGGGTCTCTTGATTGAAATGTGAGGAAAGACGAATGACGGCGGACAAAAACAGGTCATTTGGTAACTATACAGCCTCTCTGGCTGTGGCCGGTGTCCTCACCGCGACACTATCCGGCGCGGTCAGGAGACACGGCCGGAGCACCTGAATAGTTACGTCATTTGTTTCTATTCTCTGTCAAATCAGGTGGGAATAATCGTGCTTAAGAAAAAATCATCGAAATTTGACCGCCCTTTGTCGCTCATGTATAATCCTTTGTCGCTTTGATAACGGTTAAATTGTCATAAGAATGCGACCTTGAACCAATAACTGGGCTTTTTCTAACATAATATTGAACAGGTTCAGTTAATAGATTTAGATAACTCTTCCAGGGCTATATGCCCTGGTTTTTTTAGGAGAATTATTAGATGACCAAGCGTACTTATCAACCCAAAATTCGTCGCCGCATGCGTGTTCACGGCTTTCGCAGTCGCATGAAAACCAAAGGCGGCCGTAATGTGCTCAAAAACCGCCGTGCTAAAGGACGCAAATCAATGTCTGTAAGCATGAATAATCATGTGAAGCGGGTTAATTGGAATGGCTCTTCGGCTACCGCTCAGACCTACAGCGTGTTCGTGCTCTGGGTCGAGGACACCGCCATCCATTAGCTATATTGGTGGCAAATCGCCAAGAAGTGATGCCAGCAGCCAACGGCCGTTTCAGTAAAAACGTCAGTCGATTTGCTTTCTCAGCCAGTCGACGTGTTGGCAATGCGGTTGCTCGCAACCGTGCCAAACGGCTTTTGCGCGAAGCAGTACGGTCACAGATAGATCAGATAGAACCGGGTTGGGATTGTTTATTGATTGCACGACCACAAACACCGGCAGCCACCTTTGCTGAGGTGGAAACGGCCGTAAGGCAATTATTATCCCGTTCTCATGTATTAAGCAGGCGTGCAACCGACAATTGAAACAATGCGTAATCAAGATCACGACATGCGCGACATTTCATATGGTACTATCCATTGTTATAACATTAAAATGTTGCAAATTAGGATAGATTGTTTTAAAGGATATTGGTTATGAAACGCGTCTTTTTATTTTTTATTCGACTGTATCAAAGGGTAATTTCTCCGATATTTCCGCCGAGCTGCCGTTTTACGCCGACATGTTCCCATTATGGATATGAAGCTGTAGAAAAATATGGTGTGCTCAAGGGGGGCTGGATGGCCATCAAACGCATTGGTCGTTGCAATCCTTTCACTCCAGGTGGGTATGACCCGGTGCCTTGATGGAGGATATTAGTTGCACGCAACGAAACGGCCGTTGACTCGGCCTACGCTTTTAATTTTATTACTGGTAACTCTGTTTTTGACCGCCTGTGGTAGTCGAGTTGCCAATTCGAACTGGCCAGGACTTTCCTCGGATGGTGAGACCGTATTTCTTGCTTATGGGCCTAAAGTGTTGGCTTATGATGCTGCTACTCAAGATTTGAATTGGTCTTATCCCGCAGAAGCAAACCCTTCCTTGCTCTTTTATTCAGCCCCAGACATAGCCGAGGATGGGCAAGTTGTATTTGGTGATTATGGCAAATCTGGCGGCTTCTTTCAACCAGGCGTCATTGTTTCTGTGTATGCCGTTGAAAATGTCACGACAGGCCAAGTTGCGCCAGATATTTGGATAACTTCAGATGCGGCCGATGACAAAATTGTGGCGCCAGCCTTGCAGGTGGGTGATCAGGTTTTTGTCGGAACGGCCGATAACTTCATTTTGGCCTTGGACCGTGAGACTGGTGAAATGCAATGGTCTTATGAAACTGGCCATAGTATCTGGGGACAACCGGTTTACAAAGATGGGATTTTGGTCGTTGCTTCGCAGGATCACTCCTTATATGGATTTGATGCGCAGAGCGGTGAAAAACTTTGGCAGAGAACCTTTGATGGTGCGCTGCCCTCCAGCCCCGCACTCAATGATAATTTAGCCTATGTGAGTAGTTTCGATGGTAATGTGCATGCTGTCGAAATTTCGACGGGCGAAGTTACATGGAATGCACCTGCTGAAAATGCGATTTGGGGTGGTCCTACCTATGCAGATGGCGTTGTCTATTTTGCGGATGTGATCGGTGAGGTCTATGCAGTAGACAGTTTGACCGGTGAACAAATCTGGCAGAAAAAAGCCCCTGGCGCCGTACAAACAAACCTACTTGTCGTTGATGATAAACTGTATGTAGCTTCTGAAGGTGCATCGGCCGATGTACCTATCGGCGCATTGACAGCATTTGATGTCGTAGATGGGCGTGAATTATGGCAAACAGCAACGGCCGTGCCCTTGTTTACCGCCCCTGTTTATGCAGATGGTGTTGTCGTTGTGGCCTTAGAGAGCGAAGAATCCTTGTTGATTGCATATGATAAAGATTCAGGCGCGAAAGTATGGGATATCGCCCCCCCGTCTGAAGAAGAATAAAACGCATTCTGCGCTTTCACGCGAATATTGTGTGTGGGACGCAAAGCGAAGGCATAATTTATGTTTGATACCTTCATAGTTGACCCAATGATCAACGCCTTGTTGATGTTGTATGATTTATTATTCGACAACTACCTGTTGGCCATTGCTGTTTTCACACTTTTAATACGTGCTGTGACATTGCCACTCAATATTCGTCAGCAGCGTTCTATGCAGCGGACGCAAGAAATGCAGCCGCAAATCCAGGCGATCCAAAAAAAATACAAAGATAACCCGCAGAAAATGCAGGAAGAATTTAATAAGATTGGTTACAATCCAACCGATAGTTTGATGGGTTGTTTGCCATTATTAATTCAAATGCCAATCTTGTTTGGTCTATATCGGGCTATCATTATTACTTTGGGATCGACACCGCAATCATTATTTGAGCTAACACAACGCGTTTATGAGCCCTTTTTAGGGAATTTGGCGGCACTATTGCCGATCAGTAATAAATTCCTCTGGCTAAACCTGGGTCAACCGGATCCTTATTTTGTTTTGCCTATTTTAGTTTTTGCCACGATGTGGGCTCAACAGAAGTTCATGACCCCGGCAGCCCAAAACAATAACAAGAAAGACGGTAAAGATGATAACCCGGCAGCCGCGATGTCAAAGTCAATGCAAACGACAATGCCGCTTATGTTTGCCTTTTTCTCACTGCAATTTCCGTCAGGTTTATCGATTTATTTTGTGTTGAGTAATCTGGTTGGTATCTTGCAAGGTTATTATACAAAACGTGTGATTGCGAACGGCGAACCAGCATCGAAAAAGATCAAGAGTAAAAAAGCTGAAGTGCCGCCGCCTAGCAGCGCAGATTTGGCGATTGCTGAGGATAACTCGAAAAGTTCAACCAAAACACAGACAGTTCAGACAAGTTCCAATGGTAGTAAAACTGGACAGAATAAAAGACAGTCAAAACGGAAGAGACGTTCATCAAAACGCTAAAAAAATATGACATCACAAAAACAACCATTTGAAGTAAAAGGTCGCACAGTTGATGATGCGATTGCATCGGGTCTGGCAAAACTCAATGTCAAACGCGATGCAGTAGATATTGAGATTCTAGATGAGGGTAGTCGTGGTATTTTAGGATTAGGCAGCCGTGATGCCGTTGTGCGTTTGACCCTTCGCGCGGCGCCTACGCCAGAAATTGTGCCAGAACCAGAGCCAGAGCCAGAACCGGAACCCATTCAGGTTGAGCCTGAGGTTGAGGTGAATGAGTTCGTTGTGGAGGAAGAGGTTGTTATAGAAACGGCCGTTGCTGACATACCTGTTGTTGAAGAAACTCACACTCCAGTCCGGCAAACGAAAAGTGCCGGATTGCCTCAAGGTGAAGAAGCCGAAATCGCGCTTGAAGTAATCAGCACCATCGTCGAAACCATGCATGTTGATGCCACAGCCAGCTTGCGGCTTTCCGATGAAGATAATTTGACGGGAGACCGCATCAATATTGTGGATGTTGTGGGTGATGATCTGGGCGTATTGATTGGGTCCCGTGGTGAAACCTTAGATGCATTGCAATATTTGTCACGTTTGATTGTTGGGCAGCGTATGCATGGCCGAGCCAACTTTGTTGTTGATGTTGAAGGCTATCGCGAACGCCGGAAAACTGCGCTTGCACGTTTGGCAGAGCGTATGGCTGGCAAGGCTGTGAAACAGGAACGCCCGATTACCTTAGAGCCCATGCCTGCTTACGATCGCCGGATTATTCACATGACTTTGCGTGATTCTAAGGACGTTCGCACCGAGAGCACCGGTGAAGGCAACCGTCGCCGGGTACGCATTTTCCCTAAAACATAGATTTGATTTGCTGTAGGCCACACTAAAAGCGATAAGCGTCCTGCAAGCATTGTTTTCTCCAATATAACTATACAGGTGTCTCTTGACTGTCATACCCGCCTGCGCGGGTATGACCTGAATAGTACCTCCCCCATTTGATAATCAATTTGAAGAGAATTAGAGCCTAGACGACATTCCTTTCATAGGGACACTAATTTTACCTGCGTAACGGCCGTTATTTCCCCCAATGCGTTCAGAACTGCCTCAGATGGCACGCTGTCAAGATTGATGAAGGACATCGCCTCACCACCGGGTTCGTTACGACCCAGACGCCATTCGCCAATGTTTACCTCGAATGCGGACAAAATTGTTCCGACTTGGCCAATCACGCCAGGGACATCTTTGTTTTGCATCATCAAAACGACACCATCTGGCTTTGCTTCGAGGCGAT
>CAYGMR010000202.1:0-9603 GCA_964350725.1 uncultured Ardenticatenaceae bacterium
CCTTCCCCGCACCCTGGATTAAAGAAAACAAATTCTGGCCCTTTGTCGGCCGTGTTGACAATGTCTACGGGGATCGTAACCTTTTCTGTGCGTGTATCCCGATCGAAGATTATGCTTAGCTTTTAATTATTGCGGTGTCCCACGCCGCAATTTCATTTCTACTGAACCGATGAAAAGCGCCCGACCAATTTCCACTGGTCGGGCGCTGGTGCGTTATGGGGGTAGTGATAAAGGGATCAACTCCACACGCCACACGCTACATTCGTAAACGGCCGTTGCTTCTTACTATGACTGATTGAACAGCGTAAGAATGGAAGCATAAGCATCTATTGTAATTGTTTTAGGTCGCCTTCCCTTGCAAGCTCACGTTCTTGGCCATGCAGCCATAGTTCTGCCTCGCTGAGATCAACTTCTTCATCAGCTGAGCAGTTGATACAATCTTTGAAAAGTGCTTTTTGTTTCAGGCAGTAGTTCAGGTGTATCTAGCATAATCTGGGAGAAAATGAGTTGGGGATTCGGATGAGGGGATTGCCAAAGCCAGGCAACATCTAACCAAAAATGAGGTAATAGTGTGGAATAAAAACGGCCGTTTGCATCCAAAGTCACCGGCACAAAATCACCATCTGCATTGCGTTCAAAAAAATCGGCTTGTTGTTGGTGCGGACGCGGATCAATAATCCAATATTCACGTACACCAGCCTGTTCATATTCGGTGAATTTATGCACCCTGTCAATCGTGACACTGCTGGGCGACACAACTTCAACAATCAGCTCTGGTGCGCCTACGATGCGTTTATCGGTTATTTTTGTTGTTGAATTTTGCTGGATAAATAATAAATCTGGTTCACGTGAGGGGCCGTCTGGCCACAATTTAACTTCAAGTGGAGCCAGCAAAACAGTTCCTAGCGCATTAAAATCCACGAAAAGACGTATTATAGAAAACAAAAAACCCACGATATCTTGATGATCAATAACTGGTGGCATATGGACAATTACCTCCCCATTAACCCACTCGACGATGCGAGATTCACTCGCAAAATCCAGATACTCTGCATAGCTCATTTTTATCTTTGTTTGCGCTACTGATCTATGGGCAACTGCTGTTGTCATCATATCACCTTTTTTTCATGGTTTATCTCTAAGTATACCATTATTTGTCAATGCAAAACGAGTGTAAGGCGAAAAAACTATGGCTGTTGGTGTAAGGATGTCGTCATGTACAGGCCGTTTAATTGGAAACCATGTTTGGTGTAGTAGTTGCGTGTGCCGATAGCGCTGATGACGGCGATATGCCCATATCCTGCCGCACGCGCCATTGCTTTGGCTTGCAGAACCAGTTTGGTACCTAAACCCATATGCTGTGCTTCACCCTGGCTGTCGTCGCCTAAGTTAAGTGCCGGACCATAAACATGCACTTCACGAATCATGGCATGGTCTTCCAGTTCCGGCAATGGATGCGGCGTGTCGCGATTGGGTAAGGAGAGACGCAAAAAACCGGCAATGCGTTCATCGGCCGTTTCAAAGCTAAGGAAATGTTCAGTCGTGGCATCAGTTTGATAACTGTCCACACGCAGTTCTAAATCTGCCAGCGTGACCTGTTCGCGGCGAATTTCGCGGTAGCGGATATCTTGTTGGCGCAGCCCCTTTTTTTCCATTGCCAGTTGTGCGATCTGGCGCATGTTGGCTTTTTTGTTGCCTTCGACGACATTGGTTGTGGGAAAATCGCGGATCACACGATTGAGGCGCACCCAACGCGGTGTTTGGGTCATACAGGCCATAAGCACATATTTGACCTCATCTTCGGTATAAGGCGTGTATTCACCGCGCAGCCAATAATCATGCAGTTCGGCATTTTCGACCAACATACAAGGGTAGAGTTTGAGTTCATCAGGACGAATGGCGATGTCTGACCAGAGACGGCCGTAATCCTCAATATCACTCTCAACCGTACCACCCAACAAATTGGCCATCCAATGACCATGAATCTTAAAACCAGCTAAACGCAGGAGTCGGAAAGCATCACGCGTGGCCTGCACATCATGGCCGCGCGCATTGATCTCCAAAATATGATCATCCATGCTTTGAATGCCAACTTGTACTTTGGTCACACCTAAATAACGCATCCAGCGTAACTCGTCTACATCAATGCGATCCTGGCGCGTTTCCACCACCAGACCCACATTGCGTCGTAGTCCGACGGCATTTTTCTGTTGTGCTTCCAGCAGTGTTGCCGACTCTTCGCCATTGATCGCATCCATGCAGCGTTTGACAAACCATTCCTGATAATCCCGTTTATAGCTTGACCAGGTGCCACCCAGAATTAGAAGTTCGATTTTTTCAGCAGGATGGCCGATCTGTTCCAGGGCGCGAATACGAACGGCCGTTTGTTCATACGGATCAAAACCATGCCGCTCTGCACGCTGTGCCCCCGGTTCATCGTGTAAATAACTTTTGGGCATACGCACATCGGTGGGGCAGAAGATACATTTGCCAGGGCAAGGATAGGGTTTCGTCAGCACGGTTACGACAGTCACGCCAGCCTGGCTGCGCGTCGGTTTCATTTGCAGATGGATGCGCAGTTCCGGCTCAAATGTCATGTAGCCGGCGGCACAAAGGCGTTCGTAGACGTCAATCACCTGGCTTTTGTGCAGCCAGGGTAAGCCGCGCTTAACGAATTTGCGCATGGTGCGATTGTATTTTTGTCCGCTCAACGGCCGTTTGCGTTCCAACGCCGTAATCAACTCGACAAACAGCGTCTCCTGTCCCTCAATCGAGACAGCCTCGCGTTTAGCCTGCCAGGCAGCATCATATTCATCTCTTTCGACAACCGATAGTTGTTTAATTGGTATGTGTGTACTCATGTAAGTGTGATTGTACGTCGAAAACGCCGTGATGGGCTATAAATTGTGGACTTCTAATTAAAAATCAACCCTGAATGAGACTGATTTTATGAATCAGACATTTTTTTTACATAATTCACGTAATTCGGGGTGCAAATCCGGTTTTATGGAATGTGGTTTAGCGCCAGGCTAATACTTGCCATCCAAGGTAACACCTTAAACTCACCGGCAAGCAAGGCATTTGTGACTTGTTCTCGTGTGAGAAACAGTAGTTCTTGATCTTCGAGATCGTCTGCATTAATCGTGGTCACTGGCTGCGCATTCTGGGCGAGGAAAAAATGAGCCTTCCCCACACCACGATTGCCATCAACGGCATAACTACCTAAATAGTGCCAATCGTTAGCTGCATACCCTGTTTCTTCTAACAATTCACGCTGCGCCGCCAGCAATGGTTCTTCGCCGGGTTCAAGGTAACCACCGATGGGAGCGAAGCTTGTGCCGTCAATGGCATATTTGGTTTGGCGGAAGATGAGAAAACGGCCGTTCCCATCCACTGCCACCACATTGGCAAAATCCGGCGTCACCACCCATGGCCACGCATCGATGATACGGCCGTTGGGCAGTTCGACGGTATGGCTTTCCACAGATAGAAATTGGCTGTATTTTAAGATTGTCTGACGGTTTAATGTTCTCCAGACCCGCATAGCTTTCCTGATTATAGGAAGTTTATAAATTCATCAACAGCAAGATTTGCCTGGCGTAAAATAGCTCGCAATGTTCCCCGGTCTATTTTTTTATGATTAGGAACTACAACCTGAGAAAACGGATCATCACGACGCATGATAATATGGCTTCCGCGCTGACGTTTGGTATAAAATCCAGCCTTTTCTAACGCCTTAACACACTCGCGCCCTGAAATTACAGGCAATTTGCTCATACTGCGACCAAAATAGATTCAAAACGTTCTTCAGGCACTGGGAGATTATCTTCCTCTAAAACGTCAATGTATAACTCAATTGCTTCACGAATATTTTGAATAGCTTCTTGGCGAGTTAAACCCTGGCTGATACAGCCAGGAAGACTAGGGCACTCTGCAATCCAAAAACCATCCTCTCCTGGATAAATTAAAACTTGTCGCATTTGTAACCTCTCGCAAAAAAAATTTAGAGTCTGTTAGGACAACTCTGCTACCAATTCTACCATTGTTTGCAGGGTCTCAGTGTTAAACACAGTCATATTTAATGTCGTGACCGGGCTGTCAAGCCAGAGTTGCAGACGTTCTTTGATACGCTCACGTGTGCCGACAAGAGCCACATCGTCGATTAGTTCATTGGGCACAGCCATCATCGCTTCTCCTTGGCGTCGCGACAGATAAAGTTCCTGAATTTTAGCAGCGGCATCCGCATAGCCATAGCGCACGGCCAAATCGTTGTAGAAGTTTTTGCCTTTGGCACCCATGCCGCCGATGTAGAGCGCCAGCAACGGCCGTAACATGTTATAGCCAATATCTAGATTATCCGTCAGCACGACGGAAACGGTCGGCGCAATATCAAAATCCGCCATCTTTTTGCCCGCTTTGGTCAAGCCTGCATCAATATACGGCTTATAAATTTCGTCATATTTTTGTGGCGAGAAGAAAATGGGCAGCCAGCCATCGGCAATTTCAGCCGTAAGCGTTACGTTTTGCGGACCGATCGCTGCCAGGTAAATGGGAATATCCGGCTGTGCTTTCAAGGTGCTCTTGAGCGGCTTGCCCAAGCCTGTGGCATCATCCCCTCTGTATGGGATCTGGTATATTTTGCCGTCATAGGTCAGGCGTTCTTCGCGTTGGAAAATCTTATGCAGAATTTCAACATATTCACGTGTGCGGGTCAACGGCCGTTTATAACTCATGCCATGCCAGCCCTCAACCACTTGTGGTCCGGAAAGACCCAATCCTAAAAGCATACGGCCGTTGCTTAACTGATTCAACGTCATCGCCGTCATCGCTGTGTTAGCAGGTGTGCGTCCTGGCATCTGCATAATTGCCGTACCCAGCTTTATGTTTTTTGTTTGCGCGCCCAACCAGGCCAGGGGCGTGACCGCATCTGAGCCATATGCCTCAGATGTCCATACCGCGTAAACGCCAAGGCGATCTGCTTCTTGCACCAATTCTACTGGCAAATCAATTTTGCCAGCCGCATAACCAACCATCAAACCTAAACGCATCTTTCCTCCATTTGTCGATGGCATTTGGTTATTCGCCATCAGACTGTTTAACATATTCAGCTTAGTTCAATCTACCAGATCGTGCTAAGCGCATATTAGAACTTTTGCTTGTAATTGTAGTCGATTTTGGGGATTTTGCTTGTGGTTTGCTGATAAAAGCGTAGATGTAGAAAAGCAAAACTGATGTATACTTAACATTGGAGGATTAAGGGAATTATGTCAGTTAAAAACGGTTTACGGAACTTCCAGAGTCGTGCTCATATATTTTGGCTAGTAACATCCATGCTATTTTTGGTGACAATTGTTACTGTCAACGCGTCGCCATCTCGCCCACAACAATTAGAACACTCAAGTTCAATAGCAAATAGTCTGGGTTTGACATTTCAAACAATCTCGCCTGAGGTGCAAGAATTGCCAACCCGCTTGTTTAAGACGGCACCATCTGACCTGCCCGGTTTTGAGGTAACGGCCGTTGAGGAAGAATTGGGTGATGGTTATATTTTTCTAGCCTACTTTGATTATGCCGATTACTTGGAATCAGAAGCCTATTTGTTGATTCTCGATAACAAAGGTGAACCAATTTACTATGATCGTTTGCATCCCTTAGACGCCGCGCTTGATTTTAAAAAACAACCTAACGGCCTGCTCACCTACTTTAATCCAGCTCCTTCGGAACGTAGATTTTACGCGCTGGATAATCAATACAATTTCGTCGATTATTACGCGGCGAGCAATGGTCATCAAACCGATTTACATGATTTGCAGATACTAGACAATGGCCATGCACTGCTCATGACTTATGATTACCGTCTTGTTGACATGAGCCAATTAGTTCCCGGAGGTCAAACTGATGCGACTGTCGTAGGTTGTATCATCCAGGAGCTTGATGCAGACAAAAATGTGGTTTTTGAATGGCAAAGCTGGGATCACATCAGCATCTTGGACAGTAATCAAAACCTGACAGCGCAGCTAGTTGATTACATACACTGTAATTCAGTAGAACAAGATTATGATGGCAATCTTCTGATTTCCAGCCGGCATTTGGATGAAGTGACCAAAATTGATCGCAATACAGGTAATGTGATTTGGCGAATGGGCGGCTCCCAAAATGATTTCACCTTTATCAATGACCCTGGTTTCTTTTATCAGCATGATGCACGCCGCTTACCTAATGGCAATATTACCGTTTATGATAATGGCAATTTACATGATCCACCCGCCTCGCGTGGCGTTGAATATTACGTTAATGAAGCTGACATGACCGTCACCCGCGTTGCTGAATTTCGGTCTGATCCAGATACCTTTGGACAGGCAATGGGAAATATGCAACGTTTGCCGGGTGGAAATTCAGTTGTTGGTTGGGGTTCATCTAGTACGCCAATCTTGACCGAATTTTCGCCTGATGGATCAACAGTCTTCACGCTGAGTGCTACAGGCACAAATGGCAGCTACCGTGCTTTCCGCTTTCCATGGGTGGGCGACCCAACCTGGCCGCCGTCCTTAGTTGCCGAAGTAAATGAAGCAAATATTGATTTATATTTTAGTTGGAATGGCGCTACGGAAATTGTTTCGTACCAAATTTATGGCAGTCAAGACCCTCATAATCTTACATGGCTGGCGACTGTTCCTAGAAAGGGGTTTGAGTCTACGTTCACTTATGGGGCACCCGCAGATGGTGCTTGGTATTTTCAAGTGATGCCTATCGACAAGAACGGCCACAGTACCCAACTATCTAATTTGGCGTTTACATATGTGGGCGGGTTACAAATTCATTTGCCACTCGTCTCAAATGGCAGTTAGGTGATAAGCTGCATGTACTGCTGCGATTCTAAGACCAGCGCAAACGCAGCTGTTGTACAACATCATCGATGTCCAGCAGCTTGCCCGCTTCCCATGCCGTATTAAACGCTTCCGGTTCAATGCTTGTCCGCAAGTTGGCAACTTGATCTGTGATCAGATGACGATTGTAAGCTGTTGATTCTGGATGGTGCTCTATCATTGCCAAGTATTTAACCAACAGGGTGTCGTCACCGACCATATGAGGGTTGAATAACGCTATCCGTATGAAAAATATAATTATCTGCCAGTCATTTCCTTGCGCAACGTGCCATTCAAGTGAATTAAGATGCATGTCCACCGCCTGATCCAATTGACCATTGCGCTCGTACTCACGTGCCAGATAATCAAACGAGAGTCTTATCCAAAACAGTTCTCTCCAGCGAGCGGCGATGTTGAGCGCCTGTTTTCCAAATCTAATCGCTTCCTCAAATTGGTAATCGTGGCCACAAGCCATGCTCAACGAGCGCAGAATGCCATAGAGTATAAAGCTCTCGGGATAGCTGGATTCAAAGTAGGTTAACAGTTTTTTCAGCTTTGTATGAGCCGCCTCAACGGACTGGCCAGACGCGAGATAACCCCAGATGCGCATCGCAATTGCCATATATCGCAATGTTTCACTTTTCAGGGCATCCGCGCTCGCTTGCGCTTCATCGAGCCAATCAATTAAACTTGGGTCTTTAGTCTTCCACCATTGCATAGCCAATTGAATGCATAGCCAGTAACGTAATTCGGAATGTTCACTTTGTTCCAATTCATTTATGAGTGCTATGAACTGGTTGTTCACTTCGGAGGTAGCATCGACCAGTTGATGCGCCCGTATTTGTGCTGCCCGGAGTCTGAGCAGCGTCGAATCTGTTTTTGGCACACTGACCTCTTGTATAGCTGACACCGCTTCTTCAATCAGTGTGATAGATTGAATACCTTGTGTTTCATTGAATTGAACCATGCCATTGGCTAACTTTGCTAGTTCTTCTGGTAGCTTCCGCTGCAGCGCATACTCCCATGCATACTGGAAGTTATCCCAATCATTGGCATAGTCGCGTGGCAGCAGCAAAGGGAGGAAGTACAAAACGCGGCGCATTTCCTGCGGCACGATTTGAGCGAAATAGCGGCAGTGTGCCAACCGTGCGCCTTCATTGACCCCTAAAAATTCTCGTTGCTCAGCCGCATATTGGCGCAGCAGCTCGTGCATCACATAACGGCCGTTGTCACGTTGCCGTTGCAAAAATGACTTATTGACCAGTGACAGCAAAATGCGCAGATTGGCATCCGCTACTTTCTCGGCCGCATCACGGGCAAAACCGCCGCGAAAGACGCTCAGTTTAGCCAACACAGTTTGCTCGTGCGGTTGCAAATGCTGCCAGGAGCGGTCGAAAACGGCGTGCATACTGCGCTGCCGCTGGGGCAAGTCGGCCAAATCAGATGACAAGAAGCCCAGGCTGCGTTCAATTTCGACGGCGATTTCAGCCGAACTCAACAGCTCAAGCCATGCCGCCGCCAGGATCAGTGCCAATGGCATACCCTGCACGAGCCGGCATATCTGCAGCACATAAACGAGATTGTCATCAGACAAAGCATAGCCCGGACGTGCGCGCTGGCCGCTGTCCACAAACAGCCGCACAGCTGACCAGGCCAATGCGTCGTTGACCGTCAACAGATCAGGAAAGTCAAGCCCTTGCAATGGAAAACGACTCTCGCTGACGAGGTTGAGGGGCTGTCGCGACGTGACCAGAATCGCCAATTGGGGGCATGTTTTTAGAATGTGATCGATCAGGGATGCGCCGCGTACCAACTGCTCGAAATTATCCAGAATGAGCAGGATGCTGCGCTGCGCCAGTGAATTGAGCAGCTGTGCTAAAAGTGGCTGCGTTTTGTCTGGTGCTTGGTAGCTCAACGCCGCCGCAACTACACTGGCGATCTCGTCCGGCTCTGTGACGGCCGCCAGATCGACAAACATGACCCCATCCCGGAATTCAGGAAGTAGGTGTCGCCCAACTTCAATGGCCAGCCGTGTCTTGCCCATGCCGCCGGGCGCGACGATCGTCACCAGCCGCCTCTGATCCTGCTTGAAGTGGGTGCAGAGTTCGGCCGTTTCCTTTTCGCGGCCAATAAAGGGTGTCGTATCGGCTGGCAGATTGTGTTTGGTTTTGACAGGTGGTGTGATCGGATCAACGGCCGTCGCCATCCCCACGCGACCTGCTTTGATGTCAGCGAATAACTGAATCGTTTCAGGTGCCGGTTCAACACCGATCTCCTCCCTCAACTGCTCCTGGCAGCGCTCAAACTGAGCCAACGCACTGCTGCGGTCGCCCATCAGGGTATACGCTTGCATCAACTGCCGGTGCGCAGGTTCACGCCACGGTTCGAGCATTAGCTGTCGCTGTGCCACTGCCACCGCAGTACCATAATCGCCCGACAGCAAACTGTCTGCGGCAGCTTGCAGCATTGTCTCCAATGCCAATTGATGTAGATATTCGCGTTGGCTGCGCAGCCACACTTCGAATGGCTCGCTCTTGCACGAGAATCCCGGCAGCAGTTCACCGGCGTAATGGCCTACAGCCTTTGCTAAATCATTGGTATCAACGGCCGTCGTAAACAGTTCGACATCCAACACATAATCGGACGCTGCATTGAACTGCACGGTTTTGCGATAAACGCGCAAGTAGGTTTCTGCGCTGCTATTCAGCAGTCTGCGCAACCGGTACAACGCCTGGCG
>CAYGMR010000203.1:0-259 GCA_964350725.1 uncultured Ardenticatenaceae bacterium
AGATGAAAAAAATCTGTGCAATCCTTCGGCAAACTCAGGACAGGTTCTGTGTAATCTTTGATGATTCTCATCAAATTATTACAGTTAAATGACAGTGATCTGCGAGCCAGTGCCGTTTTTGCGTACTTCGATGCGTGTGGGGAAGGCGTCGCGTAGTTCGTCGATATGTGTAATGACCAGGATGCATTTGAAATCATCCTTGATGGTATTGATCGCTTCAACAAGCCGTTGGCGACCACTGGGGTCTTGGCTGCCAAAG
>CAYGMR010000203.1:327-6698 GCA_964350725.1 uncultured Ardenticatenaceae bacterium
TCGGCCATAGCATCACGGCTTTTTAATTGGCGCTGTGTCTCAAAACGCACGCTCATGATGCCATCAGTGAGCCGTCCCAACAGTTCATTGGCGCGATCCTCAATTTCTGGCAGCGCATGTTCAATCAACAACGCTTGCACCCCTTTGCGACCACATGCCTCTTCCAACAAGGTGAGGCGTTGAATGCGCAAAGCGAGAATCTCTTTTTCAGCCACTGTTGTTTTGGCCTGTTTGCGCCGGTCAGCCAACACAGCGAGGCGTTGTTGGGCAATGCCCACACGCTGTGCGGCTGCGATTTCAGCTTCGCGCAGCGTAAACACCTCATCTTCAACAAGACGCACATCACTGCTGCCACTCTCAAGCTTAGCCAATTCACCTTGCAAACTGTCTAACTGTGTCTGTTGTTCAGCCAAGTTGTTTTCTTGCTCTTGAATGCGTTCGGCCAAATCGGCCAACGACTTTGTCAAAGGGGCCAATGCGGCTTCAGCTTGCTGCAACATCTGCATCTGTTTGGGAGCAGCGGCGAGCTTGGTTAGCTCAGTTTTTGTGGCTTGATGGCGAGCACTGTCATAGGCTAATTCTTTGACGGCCGTTTCCAAACGCAGTAATTCTTGCTGGGCAGCCGGATCAATATCGTCATTGGCAAAAATCTGCTCAATGGCAGCCAGACGGGGTGCGCCATTCGTTTCCCAATCTGCTTGTAAACGCTGAATTTCACTTAGGCGAGCTTCAGCATCTGCAACTTTTTTGCGCCAAGCTTGCTGCTCTTTTTCTAATTTGGCGCGTTCGGCAACGGCCGTTTCCAAGGCTTTGACCGTTTTTCTTTGCGTAGTAACGGCCGTATCGTCTGCTAATGCGGCTTCTAATTCAACTAAACGTTTGGCACCATCTGCTTCCCATTCTTGGACGGCCGTATCGATCTCTGCCAGACGTGCTTCGGCTTTAGCCAAACGCTGTTGTTGGGTCTGTTGGTCTCTTTGCAGCCGGTCGCTCGATTTGAGCGTTTGACTCAGTTGTTTAATTTCGATATCCAGTTGTTGAATGCGTTTTTTGTTGGCACGATACCGGTCGCCCGATTCTTTGCCTTCCGTTTGCAATTCCAACAACAGCGATTCACGATGATCATCTGTCAGCGATTGACCACATAGAGGACATTCGCTTTCGCCTTCGGTCGCTTGCAACCGATCCAGCCGTTCTTTCAGCTTTTGCATGCCCGTTTGCAGCGCTGGTTGCTGCGTGTTGAGCGAGTCAAATTCAGCCTGTTTGACAGCGTGTTGTTGGCTTTGTGCGGCGATGGCGTTAATCTGGGCGGTTAATTCAGTAACGGCCGTTGCCGCCGCAGCCATATTTTCTTGGACAGCCGTTTTCTCCGCAACCAGGCGTGCTACACCTTTTTCACGCGCTTTAAGTTGTGTCAACTCCTTGGCCAACAACTGTTGTTCGCCTTCCAATTCCTGCAATTTGCCCCGCGCCACATGCCAAGATTCAGCCTGAGCCGCCAGCTTTTCTAGCTCTGTTTGAAATTGGGATAAACGGCCGTTGCCTTCCGCAACCAACTTGGTTAGCTGTTCGCCCTCCACAGCAGTCGCTGCAAGCTGTTGGGATTGTTTTTCTAAGGAGCGCTTTTCTTGTTCAAGACGGCTGCGTTGATTGGCAAGTTTTAGTTCAAACGGCCGTTTCGCTTGCAAAAGTTGATTGTGTTCATCGGCTTGCGTTTGCAAGGCCTCCAACTGTTTGGTGATGGTTTGCCAGGCGGCAAATTCAGCTTGAATCTGCGCCGCTTGTGCCAACACAGCTTCAAGCTCTGCCCGTTCTTGTTGGCGAATCAGCTGCGTTTTACGGCTGTTCTCCAAACTTTTTGCGATGCGCAGCACGGACTGTTGATGATTAGCCAACATCATTTTATGCCGCTCGATAGCAGCGGCCGTTTGGCGTGCCTGGGTTAGGATGGTTTCTTGCAATTGCAGTTTATCAACGATGATCTGGCGCTCGGCTTGGGCAGTCTGTAACGCCTGCCGCCGTTCATCTTCTTCGGTTAATTCAGCGTCGATGTCGGCTAAACGGCCGTCTAACAAAGCCATCTGACCCTCAGCGATTTTACGTTGCTCTGTGACCGCTTCTTTGTACCGATCCCAGGTAGTCACACCCAACAGTTCGGCCAGAATTTCTTTGCGCTTATTGGGCGTTTTGGTCGTAAATTCATCCGCTTTACCTTGCAGCAAAAAGCTTGCATTCGTGAAGGTGTCATAATTCATGCGCAGCAGCTGCTCGATAGCTGTTTGCGTCTCGCGAATTTTGCTTTCACTGAGCGGCTTCCATTGGTTGGCTTCTGTGGCGATTTGCAATTCCAGCACTGTGCCTTTGCGTTGTTGTTTGCGCCGAATCACACGGTAAATATTGCCTTCCAGATTAAAAGTGAAGCGGACTTCAGTGCCTTCCCCGCTGATGGCTGCCTGGCGGTTGATCACATCATCGTCGCTGCGACTGCGACTGCGCCCAAACAAGGCGTAGGTAATGCCATCCAAAATACTGGACTTTCCGGCACCGTTTGGGCCCGAGATACAGGCCAGTTCGATCTGGTTGAATGTGAGTACGGCCGTATCACGGTAACTCAAAAAATTAGTTAACTCAAGTTGAATTGGGATCATATTTTTTCGCCACAAATTTCACGAATGACACGAATTAAATGCCATTTTTTACATTCAAATTTCTATATTGCCAAAAACCTCGTTGGCTAAGGTTTGCAAAGCTGTGATTTCCTCATCATCAAACTGTTTGGTGAGCCAATATTTCTCCAACAGGGCTTCTTTGGTTAAGGATTCAACCGCTACAGTATCTCCCAGCCGCGAACGGGTAGTTTGCAGACGACGCTTTTGGATCTGCAAACTAAAGGCTGCCTCAAAACGGTCTGCGATTTGATTTTCATCCAATATCGGTTCCAAATTGTCAGGATAGATCAACTTGACGCGGCAAACGGCGTCGGTAACATCCTCAGCTGCGGGTAACTGCGCCATAATCGTTTGCATAAAGCCATCGGCTTCACGCACATCGACACTATAATCAAGAAAGCGACGAGTCTTCAACTTGATAAAATCCCAAAAGGTTTCGCCCTTTGCCACCTCTGCAATCACAAAACCTTTGTCTTCTTTGGCCTCACCAAAATCAATGCGTTCAATGGAACCGGGATAGACGATGGGTGGATGTTGGCCGCGCTTGGAAAGCGCCTGATGTTTATGAATATGCCCCAAAGCCACATAATCCAACTGATTATGGCTCACCAGCGAGCCACCCAACACCAGCTCATGACCCAACATCACGGCACGTTCGCTGCCAAACACAGCACCAGACACACTAGCATGGGCTGTCAGAATCAATGGGATGTCGGGGTCCGAATTTTCGATGGCGTTCAATACCGCTTTCGTCACACGCTCTTCCATCGCCGTGAGCACGTCTTGCAATGATTGCCCTGCCATTTCTTCACGGCTCATCAGTTTGCTGCGTGATACCCAGGGCACTGTGATAACCTGCACAGGAATGCCCAAATCATGCGGTGTTAACACGCCAATGCGATCGGCGACATAGACGTGCTCCACAGCTAAGGTATTAAACTCTTGCAAGGTATGGGCGCGGCCAGAGGCGGGCGACATGTCATGGTTGCCAACCAGCAGTACGGTCGGAATGCCAGCTTTGGAAAGGCGCATGATGCGTTTGCCCCATTCGCGTTGGAAGGTGGGCTGCGGGTTGCGATCTTTGTAGGCGTCGCCAGCGAAAATGACGAGATCAACTTGTTCGCTTACGGCCGTTTCTACAATCTGATCCAGCGAAGACAAAAAATCCATTACACGTACAGGTAGAGCCGTTTCAGGATCGTGACGGCCGTAATTGGCAATATCAATATGTGCATCCGCAAAATGTAAAACTTTGATCGGTTTCAAAGCAATCTCCCGTAGCCGAGGTATCCTTACCTCGCATAAATAAAACGCGGTATGGATACCGCAGTTACACCTTGGAAGTCTCTTGCAAACTCCCAGACACATCTATTCAAGTTTCAAAGTATAGTACGCATTTTTATCTGGCTGACCAGTGGGGAAAGCGCGTGAGACACGAATATAATATTGTCGTCTGCCTAAATTTCGATTGACAACCTCATCAACGCCATTAAATGGTTGGCTGCTGTTGGCCCACACAAATTTATTGGCATCATATACACGCAAATCAAAATCATTATTAGCGGGCACATCCAATGTAATTTTCACATTCTGGTTAACAGGGACGAAAAAAGTGTAAAAGTCATCAAAATCACGTTGTCCATCAAAATTCCGTCTTTGAATCTGATTGAATCCGATCGGACGCGCTGTTTCTAGTGTGTCATCATTTCTGGTCACATCTGTTACATTATTAAATATGACCGGAAAGGCAACATTTTCCATCGGCACCCACATTTTTTCCATGATCGCGATCGCCTGTTCCCCATCAGCAACGATACTGCCGCCAATCGTCCACAAATAATTGCCCATAAATTCACCGCGTGGGAAGGCGCGTGGTAATACATTTTGATAATTGCCGAGGTTTGCAGACACATCCATGGCAATCCAACTATCTGTTGCTGGATCGTAATATTCAGTGAGCGCAACCGGCAAACCAATCGCATTAAAGCCGCCAAAAACATACCAACGGCCGTCGGGACCAACCGCGCTGCCATGTCCATAACGCGGCACATTTAACTCGCCGATTGTGACCCAATTATCGGCTCCGATGGCTAAACATTCACCGTCGGGAATGAGTTGATTACCAGTTGTAATGCCACCCACAACACAGAGACCCAGGTTATTTTGTGGAACCCAATCGGCTGTATGTGCGTAGCGGCCCCTTTGCATCGGCGACAGTTTATTCCAGGTTGCACTGGCAGGGGTGTAGAGGAAATTTGTTCTATTCACAACTACATCGGCATCAAATGGCGCGCCATTCGTACCGCCAGTCAAATAATAGCGATTACCGGCAGGGTGTTCGGCAGCTGCAGCAAAGGCAAAATTTTTGCCACCTTGCAGTTCATCAGGTGGGATACCGGGCAGTAAATCCCACAATTGCGTGTCGATGTTATAGCCCCAATGTTGACCATCGTAAATATCAGACCCCGAATAACCTGAAGGTAAATATATTCTGTTGCCCAGTCGAGCCACAGTGGTATCAGAATAACCCGCACCGGGGATAGGTGGTAAATCTTGCCAGACGCCAGAGACGGTATTATACGCTTGTAATTTATTCGAAATTTGGGGTTCAGCACCAGCTACAGTTTGTCCGCCAACGACGAAGATTTGGTCACCACGTACGGCCGTTGCGTGGCGTGTAATGGCGGGCACGTTCGGTGACGTGATCACCTGTTGCCAGCGCGAATCAACCGGCTGCAAAATAGCTGAAAATTCAAGATCAAGGGTATTGGGGATGCCAAGGTTCCAATCAGCGATCTCGATGTAATAAACACCACCAGCGGTGACACTGATACCGGTTTCTGAAGTAAAGCCATTGGTGTCATCATTACAACTTCTAAGGGCGAGATCACCACATTCGCCTTCATAAACGGCTAAAACGGAGTCAAAACCCGATCCATACGTATCAAATGTGACACGGCCGTCGACAGGCGACAAAAGTTTGTACCACCCTGTGCGAAAACCTTGCTCACTAAATGGATTACCCCACATGCAAGAGAGCGTCGGGTCATCATCCGCTTGGGTAAAGGAACTCATATTGGAGGCATTGCCATCAGCCGGAAAATTGTAGGTGAGGATCATGGCTGGTGCCAGTTCACAACTATCTGATGGCGCATCAGCAACCAGGGCAAGCGGCGCGGTAGGGCTTTTTATGACTGGATTTAGGGGTGCTGCATCGTCGACACTGCCAACAATCATTTGGGCCGGTGGATTTGTGATCGGTATGAGGTTTTCTGGTTGTGGATCGGATTGTGCTTGCGTAACGGCCGTTACACCTAAAACCAATAATAGTAAAACCAATACAAATAAAATGACATGACGCCGCATATTTTTCTCCCACAGCCACCAATTTAACCACAGAGGGCAGCGAATAAGTTGCCTATATTGTCATTCCCGCGTAGGCGGGAATCCAAATGTCTGGATACTTGCCTGCGCAGAGCTTGCCCTCATGAAGATGGGGGTATGACACGCGAACTCTCGCCTATTGCCCGAGTTGTTGGAGGCGTTGTTTTTGGATCAAAGTTGGTCGAAATTTTACAGGCAGAAGCGCGAATTGGCGAAATCCCTCATATCAAATTATCGACGAAGGACAAATGACGGCAATACGGGTTTTCTGTCATCTGTCCTCCGTCGCAAAATCAAGTCAATTACGAATGATTACCT
>CAYGMR010000203.1:6798-9578 GCA_964350725.1 uncultured Ardenticatenaceae bacterium
CAACCCTCGTTGGTAAAAACATTACGCTTTTTGCAAGGCCAACACAACGGCCGTATCACCCACCGTGACCGTTGTTTCATAGTCGGGGTTTTCTAGGGAAACGGCCGTTAACGACAAAGCCAACGTTTCTTGCTGGATGTAATCGGCGAAATTTTGCAGTGCCAACGCCACATCACCCTCGGCCGTGTAGCCTAAGTTTATGCGATCTGAGATTTCGAGACCGGCATCTTTACGCATATTATTGATCTGGCGTACCAGGTCACGGGCATAACCCTCTTGCGCCAATTCAGGCGTGAGTTGCGTATCAACCGCCACCGTCACACCCTTATCGCTGGCCACCGCCAAGCCACCACGTGATTCAGTCAACACAACCACTTCGTCAGCTGAAAGCGTGTGGGTTTCATCCCCAACCGTCACAAGCAATGCACCGCTTGACTGCAATTCCTCAGCCGCTTGAGCTGCATCCAAGGCCATAAGAACATTGCGCACACGTGGGAATTCACGGCCAAATTTGGGCCCCAACAAACGATTATTGGGCATCAATTTGTAATTGACCAACTCACCCACCTCCGAAACGACCTCAAATTCTTTGACATTGATCTCTTCTTTGAGCACATTTGCCATTTGCATCAAGTTTTCGCGTTCCTGACGGCTACCCACATTGACGCGTGCCTTGGCCAGCGGCTGGCGCAGTTTGATGTCGGCCATGCCGCGTGCCGCACGTCCTAAGCTGGCGGTTGTAATCGCCAAGCGCATCTTAGCCAGCAAATCATGATCTAAATCAGCCGCATCTGTTAATGGATAAAGGCAATGATGGACGCTAGCCGGTGCGGTTTCATCCACAGTGCGCACAAGATTCTGGTACATTTCTTCAGTCACAAAGGGGATGAAAGGTGCCAGCAATTTTACATAATCAACCAGAACTGCGTACAAGGTATCGTAGGCAGCCGCTTTGTCAGCATCCGCTTCACTTTTCCAGAAACGCCGCCGTGAACGCCGCACGTACCAGTTTGACAAATCATCCAGGAATGCTTCCAGTGATTGGGTTGCCTTTTCGGAATCATAAACATCCAAAGCAGCTTGCACGTCAAGGCTGGTTTGCGCCAGGCGTTCACGGATCCATTCGTCCATTTGTGCATGGCCAAGGTCGGGCGAAACGGCCGTTTCACTCCCAGGTAGCCAGCCATCCAAACGTGCATAGGATACAAAAAACGAATACACATTCCACAACGGGATCATAAAACGACGGCGGGTCTCATCGCCACGCGTGTAGCCAAATTGCAGATTTTGTTCCGGTTTACAACTGGCATACAGCCAGCGCATCGTGTCCGAACCCATCTTTTCGGCCGCTGCACCAAACTCGATCGAATTGCCCCATGATTTATGCATTTCGCGTCCATCTTCAGCAACGAGTGTGGCATAACCAAACAGATTTTTGAAGGGTCCGACGCCATCAGCCATGAGCGTGCTTTGGGCGAGCAAACTATAGAACCAGTTGCGGAATTGGCCGGGGAAACTTTCGCTGATCCAGTCGGCCGGATACCATTTTTCCCAATAAGCACGGTCGCTGCTGTAATGCAGCGTGCTGATGCCCACAATACCCGCGTCCAACCACGGGTCGCCGACATCTTTAATGCGTGACACCGTCGTGCCACAAGTTGGGCAGGCGATCTTAACCGCATCGATATACGGCCGATGCGGCGCATGCCCTTCAAATTCGTCCCAACCCGCGACAGCACGTTCTTTCAACTCTTCTAAACTACCAATCACATGAAAACTTTCACATGCTTCACACTCATAAATCGGTAGAGCCAGGCCATAATAACGTTTTTTGGAGATCATCCAATCTTGCATATTGCGCAGCCAATCCATCTCACGGTCACGCCCGAACGCGGGATACCAATTGGCTTGATCGACCGAATCCATGATCATGTAACGGAAATTATCTGCTTTTTCTGCGTCTGTCACTTCTTCACGCGGTTTGTCGAGCATCGTGCCCATGTTGATAAACCATTCGTCGACCAAACGGTAAACAAGCTCTTCACCACAGCGCCAGCAATGTGGATAACGATGCTCATAACGCTGTTTGCGATAATAAACACCTTTTTCAATTAAATTCTCGAAGATGTCAGGCGCAACGCCATCGACAGGGCGGCCACTCAACCAGTTGAAGCCATCCACATAGATGCCATTTTCGTCCAATGGGGCGATAACGGGCAGATCAAATTCTTGCCCTAATTCAAAATCCTCTGAACCACAACCCGGTGCGATATGCACGATGCCGGTACCTTCTTCAGCACCAACTTCTTTCCAAGCAATGACACGGTGCGTGTAATCCATCTCGGTGAACGCTTCTTGAACGGCCGTTAACTCATCAAAAGGCCCGCTATATTGCCAGCCAAGCATCTCTTCGCCTTTGAGTGTGCCAACCACCTCATTATTTTTGCCCTTGAGCGTGTTTTTCATCGCGCCTTCAGCCAGATAATACGTCCAGCCATCTTCGGCTTGCACTTTGACATAGTCCAATTCGGGACCAACAGCCGCAGCGACATTACTGGTGAGCGTCCACGGTGTCGTCGTCCACACAAGCAGCGCTTCTTTTTCACGCCCTACCAGCGGAAAGCTGACAAAGACGGACTCATGTGTGATCGTGCGATAGCCATCGGTGACGATCTCATGCTGGCTGATGCCGGTGCCACAACGTGCACACCAGGGCATGACATCACGCCCTTTATAAATCCAGCCGCGCTCGAAACAGCGCTTGAGATAGGTCCAAATCT
>CAYGMR010000204.1:0-1693 GCA_964350725.1 uncultured Ardenticatenaceae bacterium
TGCAGCCAGGGGGAATAAGCATAAGGCCACCATTCACCGCTAAAGCCGGAGTTGACGTCGATAGCATATTCCCAGTCGCCGGAAGCGTCCATTGCTTCAATTGCCGCATTGAGTTCATCAAGTGTCCATGGTTCTTCAATGGTGGGGATACGCATACCGGCCTCTTCGAGAGCTGCCCTGCGTCCGAAAAACATCAACGCAACGTCGAATTGGCCCAAAGAATAGACCTCATCGTTATACACGCCAATATCATTGGGTAAAATGTTTAAGGCGTCGATCTCTGCGCGGTCGACTGGCAAGGGTTGGATATAACCAGACCAGGCGAAATTAGGCACCGTGGGCGCATCAAGGTCAACGATGCAGGGCAGACTGCCCGCAATGGATGCTGCAGCAACAGAGTCATTGTAAGAATCCTGCGGGAAGGATTCTAGAGCAACTTCATAGGTGCTCTGCATGGCATTATAATCGGCAATCATCTGCTCGATGACAGCGATTTCATTGGGATTTCCGGCTGAATGTGACCATAAGGTTACGGGGTTCCCATCGCCACTGGGAGCGGCTGCTTCTTCCTCTGCCGCTTCTTCGGCAGGTGCTGCTTCTTCTGCGGGTGTGGCTTCTTCGGCAGGCGCTGCTTCTTCTGCCGGTGCTGCAGCTTCTTCTGCGGGTGCGGTGTCTCCGCCGCCACAGGCGACTAATACCATTGCCAAGATCAACAGGCAAGCCAAACTAAACCAGTATTTTTTGCTGGATTTCATGATTCTCTCTCCTTGAGTTAAAAATTATGTGTATACGGTGAACGAAGTGAATATTGTTGTCGGGTAAAGGAAAATTGTGTTTGCTGACTAAACTATTTGCACCACCTCCTTATCTTTTAACTAAACAGACTTCCGTTCTACCAGCGGGCAGGCGAGAATTGTCTGGGTTGGCGAAGCTGTTTGCTTCCCGCCAGATTTGTTGATTAGTTGCAGCAATGTGTCCACTGCACATTTGCCCATCTCATAGTGGGGCAGTTGCATTGTTGTCAGCGGTGGATAAAGGTGAGCCGCGATAATCTCTTGATTATCAAAGCCTATCACGGCGACATCATCGGGGATAGATAAATTTAGTTTGCGTAAGGCATCGTAAACGCCCATAGCCATGCGGTCGTTGTAACAAAATAGGGCCGTTGGCGCATCCGTTAATTTCATTATGGACATGGCAGCATCATATCCGCCACTAGGATCACTGCTGCCCGTGGCCAAAATTGTGGGGTCAAAAGGGAGGCCGAAAGTTGCCAGTGCATTTTTGTAACCTTGTAAACGGCCGTGTCGCGCCGGCACATCTGCAGCATCAGAAATAAAACCAATACGGCGATGTCCTTTTTGTAGTAAGTATTCTGTTGCTTGCTGCCCCCCAGTAACTTCATCCGGCACAATTGAAGGCAGCGAACGGTCGGCGACAAAACAATCAAGCAGCACAGTCGGCACCTGGTTGATTTCTGGCGGCGGGTGAACTTCACGGTGATACATGGTGGCATAGATGAGGCCATCTACCTGCCGTTCGAGCATCACACTGGCTGCTTTCTTTTTCATCTCTTGATTGTTGCCGGTATTGACTAATAGAATGATATTGTCATGAATCCACGCCTGGTCTTGAGCGCCTTGAATCATATTGCCTGCATACGGTGTTGTAGCCACTTCGTCAGAAATAAAGC
>CAYGMR010000204.1:1703-8341 GCA_964350725.1 uncultured Ardenticatenaceae bacterium
GCGCGTAATCCACGAGCCAGGGCATTGGGTCGGTAATCCAATTCATCCACCGCAGCCCACACGCGATTCTGGGTTTCTTGCGGGATATTAGAGTTGGGTACTTTATTGATCACAAATGAGACCGTGGTGCGCGAGACGCCAGCTAGTTGAGCTACATCTTTCATGGACGGCCGTTTCTTTTTACTACTTTTTTTATTCATGACCCAATTGTAATTGATTTCCGTCTTCTCTACTAACCCGGTTTACTAAATCGTGTTACTAAATCGTGTTAATAATATAACAAGGAGTTGAATTTCTGTCAAGGATCAAAATTATTTTGTATGCGCGGTGTGCTTTTTGACTACAAGTAGCACGCTCAGGAGGCGTGCCTCTGAGCTTTAGCAAACATCAACAAAAGTTCCGTGTAACCGAGCCAAACCAGGGACTTGCCACGATCCATGTAAGAAGGGACAATTGTTAAGCTGCTGAACGGTAAATGATGTGGAGTATGAAGCTATGTCACAAGATAAATGGATTGGCAAAACAATAGATGATCGTTACCAGATAGAGGCACTGCTGGGTAAGGGGGGCATGTCGGCCGTTTACCGTGGGCTGGATCCCAATTTGCGGCGCCAGGTGGCAATCAAGCTGATTCACACCCACTTGTCTGATAACCCAGAATTTGTGCGTCGCTTTGAGGAAGAAGCCGCGGCCGTGGCGCGTTTACGCCACCCCAATATCATCCAGGTGTATGATTTTGACCATGATAACGATCTCTACTATATCGTCTTTGAATATATTCCAGGCGAATCGCTGCAGGAGCGGTTGCTACGTTTAAACAGTAACGGGGTGCTGCTGCCCTTGCAGAAATCGTTGACGATAACGAGCAGCATTGGTCAGGCATTGGCCTATGCGCATCAAGCTGGACTGGTACATCGGGATATCAAACCGGCCAATATCATGCTTAACCAGCATGAAGAAGCGATTTTGATGGATTTTGGCATTGCTAAAATTGAAGATGCCGCCCATCAAACCGCCACCGGCGTGGTTTTGGGCACGGCGCGTTATATGTCGCCGGAACAGGTGATGGGCGAAAATATTGATGCACGCACTGATATTTATGCGTTGGGGGTCACGCTGTTTGAGATGGTCAGCGGACGACCGCCTTATGAGGCTAATTCTGCGGCTACGTTGATGGTCAAACATTTGAACGAGCCGATCCCGGATGTGCGCGAATTACGGCCTGATGTGCCGACATCTTTGGTGGCAATTATTAACACGTCGCTGGCCAAAAACAGCGCAAGTCGCTATCAATCTGCGGACCAGATGGTTGCCGACCTCAAGCAGGTAATCTCTGCCATTAACCCAGGCACAGCGACAGTTGAGACACCGTTGATCGCAACCCAAATAACTGCACCTGCTGTCGGGGCCAGTGCGGAGACGGTGGTTGAATCGACAGCTTCTGTTTTGGAAGCAACGGCCGTATCGGAAAGCACACCCCGCGCCGTTACGCCTCCATCTTCGACACCACCCAAAAGCAAACGCAATCTACTGATTGCTGCCGGTGCCTTCGCTGTTGTCCTGCTTATCATTCTGGCCTTTTTTGCGCTGCGTCCCGATTCGGAGACGTCTCCAAATAGTTTTGATAGTGTGTCTTCCGGTGCAAAGGTGCGTTCTTCAGCCGGCGAGCCTACCGATTTGCCTGCCGACGTGTCTGCAAACGAGACAGGGGCGCAATCGGATGAGAGCACGGATTCACCCTTCGCTGTACAAAGTGGGGCGCAAGGTGCGGGGCAAGCCGCAACGGCCGTCCCTGAAGCCGATTTTGATCCCCTATTTCTGACTTCCTATACCTACGATGGGTTGATTGTTGCGGTAGGGCTGCCCGCGGTTGATACGGAACGCATTTTATTCAGCATTGATGATCCGGAGCCTAAGATTGACAACGGCCGTAGCTCATCCGGCACCCTCACCTTGCCTAATAACAGCATTGGGCCGCTGCCCCTGGAAAAAGGCGACCACACTTTGTACGTGCAATATGTGGATGCTGCCGGTGTTCCCGGCGAGATTTATACCTTCGATTACCACATCGACGATATTGTGATCAACTTTTCACAGTTACCGACAGACCCGCAAACTGAAGGGTTTCCGGCCATTTTTACGATGGCAGTTGTGGATGGAAATCCAGATGCACTCTTTTCCTATGCTTATAGTGTCGATTCAGAGACTTTAGACCAACGTGTCGACGGGGTGGGACAGGCCGGTGTGATCCAATTAGCTGGTTTGGAAGCAGGGGAACATACCTTGTATGTGCAGGCCAAAAATGCTGATGGAGAAACGGCCGTTGTTGCCTATCCCTTCACCATTGAATGAGCATTAAAATCTTAAACAAAACCAACTTTGTTTAAGCTGTTCTGCTAGAACAAACCGCTGTCACCTGATCAAACATTCCTGTAAACCAAGATCCACCACAAAGAAGTCGACTTGTGCTGAGCACGGTTGAAGTAATCGAAAAGAAAATTATGGATGTTAAAGACAAAAAAACGCCACCAACTAACCAATTACAAACGCTAGAGCCGGAAAAAACAGAAAATAGTGATCAAAGTGCAACGTTTGAAGTTGGTCAGGTCGGTACAATTGCTGCCGCCCATTTTATCCATGATTCCTATTCCGCTTTTTTGAGTCCGCTGCTGCCCGCCTTACAAACCAGCCTGGGCATCAATTATGCGTTGTCCGGCAGCCTAGCCGTTTTCATGCAGTTGCCCAGTCTGCTCAACCCATTCATTGGCTACTTGGCAGACCGCATCAGCTTGCGCTATTTTATCATTCTGGCACCTGGCGTAACTGCTACCCTGATGAGCAGCATCGGCCTGGTCAATAGTTATGTAGCTCTGGCAATTTTATTATTTGGCGTTGGCATTAGTATTGCTGCTTTTCATGCGCCGGCACCAGCGATGAT
Organism: uncultured Ardenticatenaceae bacterium; assembly: GCA_964350725.1. Classification (GTDB taxonomy): domain Bacteria; phylum Chloroflexota; class Anaerolineae; order Promineifilales; family Promineifilaceae; genus JAACFF01. Next base: position 4,642 of record CAYGMR010000204.1, read on the forward strand.
CGGTCGCGTATCTGGCCCGCGTGTGGGCACAGGCATGAGTATCTTCATGGCTAGCGGCGAGTTAGCGCGTGCCGTCGGGCCACTAGTTGTGGCGGCTGGGGTGACATGGTTTGGCTTAGCGGGCATCTGGCGACTGGCGATCATCGGTTGGTTGACATCCATTTTGCTCTATTCACGGCTGCGGCACGTTTCGGCGCGCCCCAAAACAGCACGACAAGCTCCCGTAGCGACTGCATTACCGGCGGCGCGGCGTGTTTTCCCGGCGCTTACCTGGCTGATGCTCGGGCGCGTATTTATGATGGCCGCTTTGACAGTTTATTTACCGCTTTTTGTCTCTGATGTATTGAATGCAGATATATGGTTGGTGGCGGGATCGCTAACTGTTTTAGAAATGGCCGGTTTTGTGGGTGCCTTAACCAGTGGTACGGTGAGCGATCGGTTTGGTCGCAAGTGGGTTTTATTTGTTTTGCTTTGTCTGGCGCCAATCCTTTTACTGGCGTTTTTATATGCACCCAGTTGGCTGACTGTGCCCATTTTGATCGGCTTAGGCTTGACAGCGATCGCACCGCAGCCGGTGATGTTGGCATTGGTGCAAGATCAGTTTAGCGACCATCGTGCTTTAGCAAATGGCACCTTTTTAGCCCTCAACTTTGTGATTCGGGCGTTAGGCATTTGGGTTGTGGGTATTTTGGCGGATCAAATTGGACTGTCGAGTGCGTTTTTGGTGAGCGCCTTGTTGGCTTTCCTGGCGATTCCGGCTGTTTTTAAGCTGCCTGGCGGGCGTATTGTGCATTAACTTAAGCATTAATTTGAAGGCAGGGGCCATATGATGGTAACGGCCGTGCCCTTGCCAACCCCCGCACTTTCCACAACAATCTCACCCCCATAAAAATCGACGATCAGTTTAACCAAGGACAAACCCAGCCCCACGCCAGCCACATCACGCGAATGTGCTTTATCAACGCGATAAAAGCGCTCAAACAGATGGGGGATATCTTCAGCAGCAATGCCTTGACCTGTGTCGCTGATTACATTAACCAACCCACTGTCTGTCTGTGTGATTTGCCATGTTACCGTTCCACCGGAAGGCGTATATTTGACGGCATTACTGAGCACATTGCGAAAAACAACATGCAAATGGCTGAGGCTGGCTTGTACTTCTGCTAAAAGATCGGGAGCGTCTAGTGTGATCGCTATTTGTTTTTCTGCGGCTTGTGGCCGGCACGCGTCTACTAGATGCCGTGCTAGGCGCAGCATATTGACGGATTCTTGACCCGGCTGCAAGTTGCCCGCATCCAGCCGCGAAAGCAGCGTTAAATCTTGGGTTAAGTCTGTCAGTCGGCTGACCTCATCATCAATTTCGATGATATATTGATGTGCCGTTTCTGCATCAACCAAACCATCGCGCAATGCTTCACTGCGCAGACGGATGGCGGTGAGCGGGGTGCGCAGTTCATGCGAAGCGTTGCCGGCAAAAGCACGCTGTTCTTCCAACATCGCCTCAACCTGTGCGGCCATATGGTTGAAAGCACCAGCGAGCTGCCCGATTTCATCTTGGCGCGTTTCAGGCAGGCGTTGTGAGAAATCACCTTTGGCAATGTGTAAAGCGGAGAGGCGCAGTTGTGTCAACGGCCGTATCAACGAGGCCGACAACCACAAACTAACGCCAATGGCCACGATTGCTAGCAAAATGACACCCCCTACCAATATCGACCAGCGCTGCTGCACCAAGACCTGGGCTTCTGATAAAGGAGCTGCCAGATGCACAATGCCGACGATTTCGTGGTCTTCATACACAGGCGCGGCCGTATACACCAGATATTTGCCTGCCGGGTCGCGGCGTGTGCTGTGGACAACTTGTCCGCTTAGTGCGGCAGCAATTTCGGGTGCAGCGGCTGACGCATTGTTGCCCAATTGTGTGTCACCCACCCAGAAACGGCCGTTGTTGTCTAACAAAGCCACACGAATACTGAACTGCTGGGCGTATTCCGTGACGGCTGTCTCTAATTCGGCTTGTGGGCGTTCATCTTCAAGCACATGTTCAACCGGTTCATGCAATCCTTTGGCGATTAAGGCAGCTTGTTCTGCCAAGCGTTCTTCATAATCAGCGATGGTGCTGGTTGACAGTTGATTGCCAGCGAAAGCGGTCAGTGCCGCAAAGCCCAACACAATCAATCCTGTGAAAACCAACAACAAACGCGCACGTAAACTATATTTGGGGTTCATGGGGTTCTGTAAACCGGTAGCCAACGCTGCGTACAGTTTGGATGTAGCGCGGATCGCTGGGATTGGCTTCGATCTTTTCGCGCAGCCAACGTATATGCACATCCAGCGTGCGTGTATCCCCAAGCCAATCTGTGCCCCAAACCAGGTCGAACAGGTCGGCCCGGCTGACAACATCACCGGCGCGGCTCAAAAGTAAACTCAGGATTTCAAATTCTTTATAGCGTAGGGTGAGGGGACGACCGTTTAAGTATGCCAGACGTGTTTTCACATCCAGTTCTACGGGTCCACCTACTAATTTAGTGGGCGCTGGTTCAACGACACGATCCAATTCAACACGGCGCAGCATGGCGCGCAAGCGTGCCAGCAGTTCGCGGGTGCTGAATGGTTTGGTCAGATAATCATCAGCGCCTAGTTCTAACCCCAGCACACGATCGATTTCATCGCCGCGTGCTGTGAGCATTAAAATCGGGACTGGGCTTTGTTCACGCAGTGCCTTGCACACTTCCCACCCATCCATCTCCGGCATCATCACATCTAATACCACGATATCTGGTTGTTTGTCCAGGGCAGTTTGCAGACCGGAACGGCCGTTATAGCTCACCAACACCTGATAGCCGGCTTCGCGTAGTCTGGCTGCCAGCGGACCGGTAATCATTTTGTCGTCATCTACCAATAAGATCGTTGTCATGAGCTGCATTGTGACATAGCCGAGACATTCGATCAACCAACATGCACAGATTTAAGTTGGATTTAACATTATTTAGGCTTGGTTTAACCATGGATAGGTAATCGTTCGCTAAACTAAGTGCAATCAATCATGTTGTGTTGGTTAATATGTGGCACGGTCTGGAGACACGGCACGAGCGATACGACAAAACAAACTTGTTTGTACTTAGTGCTACAACGAGAGATTGAAATAGGACACAGATTTTCACGGATTAACACAGATTAAAACTTGACATAAATAAACAATCAGGGTTCATCAGCGTTTATCTGTGTATAAATTTCAAAGCAATATGAGGTGAATTATGAATCGAAAAAGTGGTATTTTAGCAGCCGGTACATTGACTGGGTTAGTCGTTATCATCATTCTGGTTTTTGGCATGAGTGGCTTGAACGCAGCCGAAAATAATTCTACGGCACTCCCGCCTGTGGTGGAACCACTTACTGTAGATCAGCCAGCAGTTGATGCGACCCATTCAGAATCGTTGCAGGCATGGCAAACCTACAGCAGTGATCTTGAGAAGGCTGTGGAGACTTTGCAAACACGCGAAGGGCAATATCAAGCGGAATTGAACGCGGCGAATGAAACTATCCTGCAGCTACAGGATCAGATCAACACCGCCAACAGCGCACCGGCATCTGATGATCATGACGATCATGATCATGATGATGACCACGACGCGCATGAGGAACACGAATATGATGACTAAAAATGGCCGCAAAAAACGATCTCAGCAGTTTCAGGGACTAA
>CAYGMR010000204.1:8351-9576 GCA_964350725.1 uncultured Ardenticatenaceae bacterium
GGTTGTTCTGGTTGTTGGTGCGTTTGCGGCAACATTGGTTGGCACACGTTTGTTGGCCCGTCAAGATACGGCCGTTGCCCCCACAACCCCAACAGTCATCCAGGAAACAGCACCACGCACCATCCTGACCATGCCGAATTCATCAACCGCGATCACCCTTGAATTAGCGCCGATTCCGCAGGCGATCACGCCAGATATTCGACCGGTGGCACGGTCAACATCGTCCGGGTGAGTTAAATGCAACGACCAAAATCATGGCAAACCGTTGCCTTTCGTGCGATGGGCAGCCGCATCAACCTCTGGTTAGATAGTGCTGACGCTGCCCGGTTTGAGGCGTTTGAATTGGTTGAGGCGCTGTTCCGCAACAACGAACAGGCTCTCAGTCGCTTCCGAGCAGATAGTGAACTGTCACAGTTGAATCGGCATAGCGGGGAATGGTTCCCTGTATCTTCATTGTTGTGGAATGTGCTGCAAGCAGCGATTGAGATGGCCGCTATGACAGGCGGTTTGTTTGACCCCACAATTTTGAATGCATTGGAGATGGCGGGTTACACACATTCTTTTGCGGATATGACAACGGCCGTTACCAATAACGATCCTTATCCCAATAGTAATCAGCCTATTGGTGTCTGGCGCGATATCCGTTTTGACCCGCTCAACCAGTGCGTTTTGCTGCCGCCGGGAAGCCATATTGATTTGGGTGGTATTGCCAAGGGCTATACGGCCCAGCAAGCAGTGGAAATCCTGAACCAATATGGTCCGTGTTTGGTAGATGCGGGTGGCGATTTGACAGCCGGAGCCGCGCCGTATGGCTTTGCTGGGTGGCCAGTCGCCGTTTCGGCTCCTAAAACAGATGCAAACCCGTTGGATCTGTTTACCTTGTGGTTGGCAGAGCGCAGCCTGGCGACTTCGGGTATTGATTATCGGCGTTGGTTACGCAACGGCCGTGCAGCCCATCATCTAATCGACCCATTTAGCGGCCAACCCGCAGAGACGGACGTGATCACCACAACTGTTTTGGCTAGAGAAGCTACGACCGCTGAGGCATGGGCAACGGCCGCACTCATTGGCGGCACAACCAATGGTATGGCGCATCTGATTGCTCATCAGTTTGCCGCAGCCATGATCACACGTACCAACAAATTGATACTGACGCCAGCGATGGCAGACAAACTTATTGAAACGAACACGAACTTAGCGTTGGGGGCAGTTCGATAATCTAAGT